>NZ_JBBNAH010000518.1:0-3884 GCF_037994325.1 Pseudomonas sp. | reverse complement strand
ATATGGCATCAGTGCTTGGGTGGGCGCGTTGCAAGGTGAAAGCGATCCGCTGCGGCCACTGGGCCGACAAGCTGAACAGGCCAGCACTCCCGGCGCCGCGGCGGTCACTAGCACGTGGCAAACCGTTAAAACCCCTGCCGAGCTTGATGCCGCACTGGCCGCCGCCAAGACTGCCAATCAGCCGCTGCTGCTGGATTGGTACGCCGACTGGTGCATCAGCTGCAAAGTCATCGAACGCGAGGTGTTGCATGCACCGGAAGTCACCAGCCAGCTGGGCCGCTATCGCCTGGTGCGCTTCGACATCACCGACAGCAGCGAAGAACAACGCGCGCTGCTGGATCGCTACAAGCTGTTTGGCCCGCCGGCTTTTCTGTTCTTTGCGCCTAACGGCGAAGAATGGGCGGATATCCGCGTAATTGGTGAAGTAGACGCCGCGACCTTCGCCGAACGCCTGCGCACAGCTGCCGCGCGCTGACGAGCTGCATATATTTGCAGCAATCTGCTGCTATCGTGCTTGGTACTGCTGACAACTGGACACTCACAGCAGGCTGCGGCATAGTCCGGCGCAGCGTTGAATGGCAACAACAATAAGGAAGACACCCACATGGCCACCTTACTGGTCCTGCATGGCCCCAACCTCAATCTGTTGGGCACACGCGAACCAGGCGTCTATGGCGCCACCACGCTGGAACAGATCAACCTCGATCTGGAGCGCCGCGCCCGTGAGGCCGGCCACCATCTGATGTACCTGCAAAGCAATGCCGAGTACGAACTGATCGAGCGCATTCATGCGGCTCGCGGTGAGGCGGTGGACTTTATTCTTATCAATCCGGCAGCTTTTACACATACAAGCGTCGCATTACGTGACGCGCTGCTGGCGGTGAGCATCCCATTCATCGAAGTGCACCTGTCAAACGTGCACAAGCGCGAACCTTTCCGCCATCACTCCTACTTTTCGGATGTTGCTGTAGGCGTGATCTGCGGCCTTGGCGCCAGCGGTTACCGGCTGGCCCTGGAGGCTGCCCTGGAACAACTTGAACGCCCCTGACCTTTTCCTTGGGAGTTGCTATTTATGGATATTCGTAAAGTTAAGAAATTGATCGAGCTACTGGAAGAGTCCGGCATCGATGAGCTGGAGATCCGTGAGGGCGAAGAGTCCGTACGTATCAGCCGTCATGGCAAACAGCCGCAATACGCCCCCGCTCCACAAATGTTCGCCGCCCCTGCCCCCGCCGCCGCTCCAGTAGCAGCAGCACCTATCGCCGAAGCCGCTCCAGCTGCTGCCAAATTGAATGGCAACGTGGTGCGCTCGCCGATGGTCGGCACCTTCTACCGCACCCCGGCGCCCACCTCGCCAGCCTTTGTTGAAGTCGGCCAGAGCGTGAAGAAAGGCGACATCTTGTGCATCGTTGAAGCCATGAAAATGATGAACCACATCGAAGCTGAAACCAGCGGCGTCATCGAATCCATCTTGGTGGAAAACGGCCAGCCGGTTGAGTACGACCAACCGCTGTTCACCATCGTTTGAACCGCGGAGAGCCTGCGATGTTGGAAAAAGTGCTGATCGCCAACCGCGGCGAAATTGCCTTGCGCATCCTGCGCGCCTGCAAAGAGCTCGGCATCAAGACCGTCGCGGTGTATTCCACCGCCGACCGTGAATTGATGCACTTGGGCCTGGCAGACGAGACGGTGTGCATCGGTCCTGGCCCCGCTAACAAATCCTACCTGCATATTCCGGCAATCATCGCCGCAGCCGAAGTGACCGGCGCTACCGCCATTCACCCAGGCTATGGCTTCCTCGCGGAAAACGCTGATTTTGCCGAGCAGGTGGAAAAATCCGGTTTTGCCTTTATCGGCCCGAAAGCTGAAACCATCCGCCTGATGGGCGACAAGGTTTCCGCCAAGCACGCCATGATTGCTGCTGGTGTACCCACCGTTCCTGGTTCCGACGGCCCGCTGCCGGAAGACGAGGAGACCGCGCTGCGCATTGGTCGCGAAGTCGGTTACCCGGTGATCATCAAAGCCGCTGGCGGCGGCGGTGGTCGCGGCATGCGCGTGGTGCACGACGAAGAAGAACTGATCAAATCGGCCAAGCTGACCCGCACCGAAGCCGGTGCTGCGTTTGGCAACCCGATGGTCTATCTGGAAAAATTCCTTACCAACCCACGTCACGTGGAAGTGCAGGTGTTGTCCGACGGTCAAGGCAACGCCATTCACCTGGGCGACCGCGATTGCTCGCTGCAACGTCGTCACCAAAAGGTGCTGGAAGAAGCACCGGCTCCGGGTATCGATGAAAAAGCCCGCCAGGAAGTGTTCGCCCGCTGCGTAAAAGCCTGTATCGACATTGGCTACCGTGGCGCCGGTACCTTCGAGTTCCTCTACGAAAACGGCGCGTTCTACTTTATCGAGATGAACACCCGCGTTCAGGTGGAGCACCCGGTTTCGGAGATGGTGACTGGCATCGATATCGTCAAGGAGATGCTCAGCATCGCCGCTGGCAACAAGCTGTCGATCAAGCAGGAAGATGTGGTAATCCGCGGTCATGCCCTGGAATGCCGGATCAACGCTGAAGACCCGTCGACCTTTATGCCGAGCCCGGGCAAGGTCAAGCACTTCCATGCCCCTGGCGGCAATGGCGTGCGCGTGGATTCGCACCTGTACAGCGGCTACAGCGTGCCGCCGAACTATGACTCGTTGATCGGCAAGCTGATCACCTATGGGGCAACCCGTGACGAAGCCATGGCGCGCATGCGCAATGCGCTGGATGAGATTGTGGTCGATGGCATCAAAACCAATATCCCGCTGCACAGGGATTTGGTTCGCGACAAAGGTTTCTGCAAAGGTGGCGTGAATATTCACTACCTCGAGAAGAAACTGGGCATCCACTAATTGGAATTGCTCTGGATAAAGGCCGCTTGATGCGGCCTTTTTTCATTTTCATGGGTGTGGCCGTGGTGCGCACAGCACACCCTACGATCGCCGCACAGCGTGCAAACGCAATAACGTACGACCTACATAGGGAAATGCAGATTCCATGGGAATCAAGACAGCTTTTCACGCCACGACAGCGGCCTTTCGTGAGGCATTTATCTGCCTCGGCTTAGCCTTTAGAGACAGCCTGCGTCCGGGCATTTTATTGCGCTCGGCCGGGCTCTGTGCGCTGGCGTTTATTCTATGGACCTGGGTGTTTATCGCCCACTACGACAAGATCGGCATGGTCTGCGGCATGTTGTCGTTGATCATTGTCTATGGCGGTGTGGTGATGGGTGCACTGCCAAGCCTGGGTGCGGCCGGCGGCAGTGTGGTGGCTATGGGCGGCATGGCAGGGCCCTTGGCCATGCTGGTGTTGTATGTGGCAGCGTTGGCGGTGGTGATGGTCGGGGTGCTGTATATCTTCGCCATCGTGGCCACCATTCGAGTGCCGTTAAGCTGGGTACTGATGGGCTCAGTGCGTAAACGCTGCATGCGCCATTACCCGTTGCTGCAGCAGCGCGCAGCGGCAGACCGCAACTTGCTACACGGTGCGCGTTATGTCGTTGGACCGTGGCTGGGGCTTACCCTGGGCATGCTGGTGTGTCTGCTGATTCCGCTGGTGAACGGCGTACTGATGGTGCTGTTGCTGGCGTATCTGAATGTGCGCTTTTTAACACCCGCGGCGTTTTCCAATCTGGTCAGCAGCAGTGAGCAACTGGCTGCACTAAAGGGCCAGCGGGGCGCCATCTTGGCCTTTGGCCTGCTGATTCTGCTATTGGCCATGGTGCCGGTGGCCAATCTGTTGCTACCCGCCCTACTCGCAGGCGGCGCCTGCCACCTCGGTTACCGTGGGCTTAAATCACCAGAAAACGCGCTCGAATAAACCGCGCCAGTACCAAACGCCAGGCAAA
>NZ_JBBNAH010000517.1:0-1017 GCF_037994325.1 Pseudomonas sp. | reverse complement strand
GAAGAGTGGGCGTTTGTCATCGCCACAGCGGTAGAAGGGCACTTGCACGGTATTACCCATGGCGCACCTCCACAGTCAGGTGGTTTAGGGGTGGAGAGGGAAGAATAACGGGGTGTACGTAGTTCATGGTTTCAGCCTCGTGAAAAGTGATCTGTCACCAATCGCTGCTAAACAATGGGTGGCAGCTGTACGCGGGTTAGCAGACCGGTTCACAAGGCACAAAACCCGGCGCACCCGAAGGTGCCCCACGCACAGCCGCCATAACACGAAACGGAAGGCGCAAAAAAACGCCTGTTGTAACGGATGGAGCGACTTGCGTGCCTTGTAAGACATCGGACTGCTAAACCCGATCGCTGAATGGGTCAGCGACGGCGGGACTATAGAACCGACCTCAAAAGGCTCACAAGCCAGGAAACACCTGTTCAGATGCTTCCCACGGCAATTGCATCGTAGCCGCGTGTACAACGTTCAGCAAAGCACGCCCGAAGTTCTTCGGTGCGCGCACCACACCCTACCGTGGTTCGCTAAATATCGCGTTTAAGTCGTTGATCTACTTACGCGCTGCTACGCTTGGAAAGCTTGCGCCTGGGTAGGGCGCGTCTTACAGTCGCTGGCAATGGCGCGGGAATGGCTGCTGCCTGCTGTTGCACCGTTTAGAGGGGAAGCACGCGTGAAAAATTGGACCCTGCGCCAGCGCATTTTGGCGAGTTTTGCGGTGATCATCGCCATTGTTATTTTGATGATTGCGGTGGCCTATTCGCGTTTGGTCACCATCGAAGCCGGCGCCAAAAGCGTAGCCAACGATTCCATGCCTGGGGTGTATTTCAGCTCTTATATCCGCAGTTCGTGGGTCGACAGTTTTATCCTCGCGCAGCAGGTGGTGGGGCTTTCTGATGAGCAGGTGATTAACCCGGCCATTTTGGCTGAGTTCAATACCAACGATGAAAAGCTGATGGCGCGGGTGAAGGAGTATCAGAAGTCGATTTCCGATGCCCAGGACCAAGCCCACCTCAATGA
>NZ_JBBNAH010000516.1:0-1488 GCF_037994325.1 Pseudomonas sp. | reverse complement strand
GACCACCTGGATAGTGCCCGGGGTTTTCCACCAGCCCTGCTTGGGCCAGAACTCGCCGGCGTTATGGGCGATTGGCAGCACCGGCAGGTTGGCGTTTACAGCGAGCGCCGTACCACCGCGGGAGAATTTACCGATCTGCCCGGCTGGCACCCGCGTGCCCTCTGGGAAGATAAGCACCCAGATGTTTTGTTGCAGACGTTCATGGCCTTGTTTGGCCAACTCTTTAAGTGCGGCTTTGGGGTTGTCGCGGTCAATGGCGATAGGTTTGAGCATGGCCATTGCCCAACCGAAGAACGGCACATACAGCAGCTCGCGCTTAAGCACTTGGCTAAGCGGCGAGAAATAGCAGGAGAGAAAGAAGGTCTCCCAAGTGCTCTGGTGTTTGGAGAGGATCACACAGGGCTGGCTTGGAACGTTTTCGGCACCGCGTACTTCATAGCGAATGCCCAGCATTACCTCGGTCAGCTTTACCGCAAAGCGGCACCAGTTGACGTTGATAAAGCGATAGCGGGCTTCAAAGGATTGGAAGGGGGCGACAAAAAAACTCAGGCTGCACCACAGCAATGCGCTGCCGCCTAAGAGGATGTAGAAGAGGAAGATTCTGATGGCCAGCACGATCGACATTTAGCGTTATCCGTCGCGGGCTATCCCCGCCTATTGGGTGTGGAGTAACTGCGCGGCAACCGCCGCCAAATCGTCAAATATCAACGTCCCTGTTGGCAACACCGTGCCTAGGGTTTTCTCACCTTTGCCGGTCTTCACCAACACAGGCTGACAATCGACGGCCACGGCCGCCTCCAGGTCACCTCGACTGTCGCCGACAAACCACACGCCTGCAAGATCTGTGTGGTAGTGCGCAGCGATGGTCAGCAGCATTCCAGGCTTGGGTTTACGGCAGTCACAGCCGTCGTTCGGCCCATGTGGACAGTGCACCACCAGCCCCAGTTCACCGCCCTGCTCCGCCACCAGCTCACGCAGGCGATCGTGCATGGAGGTAAGGACGGCGTCTGAGTAATAACCGCGGGCCAGGCCCGACTGGTTGGTGGCCACTGCCACCGTCCAGCCAGCCTTGCTCAGCTGTGCAATTGCCTCGACGGCGCCAGGGAGCGGAATCCACTCCTCCAGCGTTTTGATATAGGCGTCGGAGTCGTAATTGATCACCCCGTCGCGGTCGAGTATCAGCAACTTCACGGCTTACCCCAGCAACGAGATATCCGCCACGCCGAGGAACAAGCTGCGTAGCTTGGCCAACAGGGCGTAACGGTTAGCGCGAACGGAGGGATCTTCAGCGTTGACCATTACCGCGGCGAAGAAGGCATCTACCGGCTCGCGCAAGGCAGCCAGTTGCGCCAATGCTTCGCTGTACAGGCGGGCTTGAGCCAGCGGTTGTACGGCGTGGTCGGCTTGCTGAATCGCCGCGTTGAGGGAGAACTCGCTCGGCGAATCGAAGTAATGCGCTTCGATGCCGGCTGCGACGTTGCCCTCGGC
>NZ_JBBNAH010000515.1:0-8308 GCF_037994325.1 Pseudomonas sp. | reverse complement strand
GGTCCGGATCAAGCTGCCTGGTACACCCACTACCCCAACGACCCACAAGCCAGCGGGCCAGACCGCACCCTCGACTACCTCTTCCACAGCCCGATGTTGGCGCGCGTGGCGGCGAATGTGCGGCAGGTGGATACCTTGCGCATCTCCGATCATTTGCCGCTGATAGCGCGGTTTTTGTTGCCGGAAAAACACGACTAAACCTTAGGGTGTGCCGGTACGCGCACGGTGTGCGCACCACTCGATATTCGCGCTGTCGCCATGGTGCGCACAGCACACCCTACAAAACTGCCGCCACACGGTTTACTTCCGCGGTTTAGCCCGCGCGGTCGGCTCGGCAATCAACGGGTCATCCGGCCAGTAGTGCTTGGGGTAGCGTCCCTTCAGTTCCTTCTTCACTTCGGCATAGGTGTTGCGCCAGAAGCTGGCCAGGTCTTGGGTGACTTGCACCGGCTTGCGCCCCGGTGACAGCAAGTGCAGTTTCACCACCTGGCGGCCGCCGGCAATGCGCGGCGTATCGGCCAGGCCAAACAGTTCCTGCATACGCACGGCGAGCACGGGTGGTTCTTCGTTGTAGTCGATGCCGATGCGCGAACCCGAAGGCACTTCCACCGCCTTGGGCGCCAGCTCTTCCAGGCGTTGTGGCAGCGGCCAGGGCAGCAGGGTTTGCAGCATGTTGTGCAACTCCAGGTTGCCGAAGTGGCTTAGGCGGGTGACTTTGCCGAGGTAAGGTTGCAGCCATTTTTCCAGCCCGGCCAACAACGCGGCGTCGCTGACATCGGGCCATTCGCTGCTGTCGCCCTGAGCCAGGTCGAGCCGGCGCAGCAAGGCAATACGGGCCTGCCACTGGCGCTGTTCTGAGGTCCAGGGCAGCAGCTCTAAACCTTTGCGTCGCACCAGGCCAAGCAAGGCGCGGCTGCGGGTGGCTTCGTCGAGGTCTTTAAGCGGTTCGCGGTTCAGCACCAGCTCGCCAACCCGCCATTGCCGTTCAGCCTTGAGTGCGCCTTCGCGTTCGTCCCATTCCAGTTCTTCGCGCACGGTTACTTGCTCGCGCAATACGCTGTCGAACAACTGCGGGTCGAGGTCGGCGGCCAGATAGATCCGTTCTTCACGCTGGCCCTGGCGGCTGCCCAGTTCGGCCACCACCAGCCAAGGCTGTTTCATCAACGCATCGGGCTCACCGAACTGCGCGGCGCGGCCGTTGGCCAGGCGGTACTCGCCACCACCGGCACGGCGCTGTTGGGCAACGCGATCGGGATAGGCGAACGCCAGCAAGGCGCCGAGCCAGCGCGGGTGATCCGGGTCGCTGACCTGCTCTGTCGGCTTACCACGCAAGTAGCTTTTAAATTGTTTGGCCAATTGCCGAGCACGTTGTACACCGCCCTGCCCGCCTCGGTGCCCGCGCTCTTCACCGCTCAGCAAGGCCAACCGGCTGTGCAAGTCGGCACCACCGCCGCGTTGGATATCCCGTTCGCCGAGCAAGGCGGCAACATCGCAAGCGAGACTTCCGAGCCCCAACGCCTGGCCGCGCAAGAGTAAATGGGCGATACGCGGATGGGCGGGCAACTCGGCCATGGCCTGACCGTGCGGCGTTAATTGGCCGTTGTTCTGCAACGCTCCGAGACGCACCAGCAAGTCTTGCGCCTGGGCATAGGACGCACTCGGCGGCGCATCCAGCCAGGCCAGTTCGGCAGGTGTTACACCCCAGCGCGCCAGTTGTAGCGCCAGGCCGGCGAGGTCAGCTTGAAGAATTTCGGCGCTGCCATAGGCGGCCATTTGCTCGTGCTGCGCCTGCGACCACAAGCGATAACAGGCGCCCGGCTGTAAACGGCCAGCTCGGCCGGCGCGCTGGGTGGCGCTGGCGCGAGAGATACGCTGGGTGTCGAGACGGGTCATGCCGCTGCCGGGGTCGAAGCGCGGTACCCGGGCAAAACCGGCATCTACCACCACGCGCACGCCGTCGATGGTCAGGCTGGTTTCGGCAATATTGGTGGCCAGCACCACTTTGCGTTTGCCCGCAGGCGCCGGTTCGATGGCGGCACGTTGGGCACTAAGGTCGAGTTCGCCATGCAGCGGACAAAGCAGAATGTCGCTGCGCCCCTGCAGCGCTTCACCGAGCTGATCGTTAACGCGACGGATCTCACCCTGCCCCGGCAAAAACACCAGCACGCTGCCAGGCTCGTCGTTCAACGCCTGCAATACGGTTTGCACCACACGCGGCTCAAGGCCTTCTTTGGCATACGGGCCGCCCGGTTGAAACGGCCGCCCCCAATGGGTTTCCACCGGGAACATGCGCCCTTCACTGCGCACCACCGGCGCGTTGTCGAGCAACGCCGAAAGCCGTTCGCCCTCCAAGGTCGCGGACATCAACAGCACTTTTAACGGCGGCTCGTCACGCAGCAAGGCGCGGCCATTGAGGGTCAACGCCAGGGCCAGATCAGCATCCAGACTGCGCTCGTGGTATTCGTCGAAAATGACCAGGCCGACCCCTTCCAGCGCCGGATCTTCCTGCAAACGTCGGGCGAGAATGCCCTCGGTCACCACCTCGATTCGGGTGGCCGCGCTGACGTTGCTTTCCAGGCGAATGCGATAACCGACCGTGCCACCAACCACTTCGCCCAGCTCACTGGCCAAGCGCTCCGCCGCGGCACGCGCGGCCAGGCGGCGCGGTTCGAGCATGATGATCGACTGCCCGGCCAACCAGCTTTCGTCTAGCAGCGCCAGCGGCACGCGGGTGGTTTTACCGGCGCCGGGCGGCGCTTCCAGCACGGCTTCGTGGCGCTCGGCGAGGGCGGCGCGCAGGGCGGGTAAAACGGCGTCGATAGGCAGTGGCGTCAGGGACATGGAAAAGTCATTGGCAACGTTCAGAGTAGGCTGGCGAGTATAACGGCGAACGGCCGCTGCCCACTCGCGGTCTTAGCCTTGCGCGCTTGCTGCGGTCGGCGTGCGCGGCTTGTATAGTTGCCCCACTTTTCCATGGAGGTAGTTGTTATGCGCGTTAGGTCTCGTGTTGTTGGCGGTGCATTGATCGTTGCCTTGCTCACCCAGTTGAGCGCGTGCGGCAGCATCTTTTTCCCGGATCGTCGCGGGCAGATCGAAGGCAAAATCGACCCCGTGGTGGCGGGCCTCGATGCCATTGGTTTGCTGTTCTATATCATCCCCGGCCTGATCGCCTTCGGCATCGACTTTGCCACCGGCGCTATCTACTTCCCCGAAGGCCAGAGCGCGCAAATCGACCCACAAAAACTGCAAGACACCATCGGCAGCGACGGCAAGGTCGACAACGTGCGCCTCAAAGCGCTGATCGAACAGGAAACCGGCCGCAGCTTGCCGCTGGATGACCCGCGCCTGATCCAACGTACCGGCAGCCTGCAACAACTGGCCGCGCTGGGTCTGCAACCGGCCGCATGAAACTGAGCGCGGCGCACGAGCGCCTTCTTCGCCAAGCCACGCTGGCCTCACTGACAGTCGCCTGTACGCTGATTGTCGCCAAAGGCGTGGCCTGGTGGCTGAGTGGTTCGGTCAGTCTGCTGGCCGGCTTGACCGACTCGCTGCTGGATGGCGCGGCGTCGCTGCTCAACCTGCTGGCGGTGCACTATTCCTTGCGCCCCGCCGACGACGATCACCGTTATGGCCATGGCAAAGCCGAAGCGTTATCGGCCATTGCTCAGGCGCTGTTTATTGCCGTGAGTGCGGTGCTGGTGGCGGTTCAGGCGGTGGAACATTTGCGCCACCCCGAACCGCTGGGCTCACCAGAGCTCGGCATCGCCGTAATGCTGCTGTCGCTGGCGTTAACGGTGGCGTTGCTGGCGTTCCAATACCATGTGATTCGAGTGACCGGCTCCACCGCCATTCGCGCCGACTCGCTGCACTACCGCTCCGACTTGCTGCTCAACAGCAGCATTCTGCTGGCGCTGGTATTGGCCTGGTTTGGTTGGCAGCAGTTGGATGCTTTATTCGGCTTGGGGATTGCCGTCTACATCCTCTGGAGCGCGGTGCAAATTGCCCGCGAAGCGGTGGCGGTGTTGATGGATGAAGAGCTGCCGGTGGATGTCAGCGCCGACATGCTCACTATCGCCTGCCAAGTGCCTGGCGTGCTTGGCGCCCACGACCTGCGCACGCGCATTTCCGGCACCCATTGGTTTGTGCAACTGCACCTGGAATTGCCCGGCGCGCTAAGCCTGACCGAAGCCCATGGGCTGTGCGAGCAGGTAGAGGCGGCGATTATTGCCGCCTACCCGCGAGCCGAAGTGCTGGTGCATGCCGACCCGCAGGAAATCGTGAAAAAAACCGCAACGTAGGGTGTGACCGGTGCGCACCAATACGCCGATTTATGCCGTGGTGCGCGCCACCGTCGCTACGGTTAGTTCACGCTGTAACCGCGCCCTGCCAGACACGCCCCGAGCGAACGACGGTAAACATCCGCCACGTTAGCTGTCGGTGCGTAGGTCGCCTGTGAGGGGTCGAAGCCGCTTTGGTTAACGGCCCAACGGTGGCAGTCGTAACGGTCCTGAGCCTGTTGCGCCTGGCTTTGGCCATTGGCCGGATAAGCCACCACGTCATAGCCATTGCCCTGCCAACCATTGTTGCTGGTGACTTGCACCGGTGGGCTGGCGACTACGTATTCCTGACGGTCGGCCTCGTACAGGTAGTAGGTGCCGGCAGCGATAAAGTACAACGCGCTGCCAATCCACAACTGCTCGGCATACGACGGCAAGGTACGCACGCGCACCCCATAGGGCGGCGTGACGACGATATAGCTCGGACCATAAGGGCGGTACCAATAGCCGTCGGCGTAGTAGTAGTCGATACCGCCATGGGGCACGCGCCAACGGCCGGCGGGAATGTTGTTAACCCGATAGCCCGGCTGCCAATGCGGGCCTGAACCCCAACCGCCGCCAGGGCGCCCGCCGTTCCACTGATTACCCTGCGGCGGTTTGCCGCCGGAAATCTGTCCCGAGCCTTGCCATTGCTGGCCGCCGTTGCCTGGGCGGCCATGGTTGTCGTCATCGTCGCGGCCGCCGTGGTAGCCACCACCGTTGTAGCCGCCGCCATAACCGCCGTTGTTATTTCCGTTGTTATGGCCGCCGTTGTTATGGCCGCCGTTATGGTCATTGTTCCAGCCGTTGCCGCCGTGATTATTGCCACCGCCGTTACCGGGGTTGGCGGGCTTCTGCCCGCCGCCGGTTTGCGAGGACGGGATCGGGCCGCCCTTGTAGTTGTCGACGAACTCGCGACGATCATTTTGTTTCTGCACCGCCGCTTCACGCTCACGTTGCGCGGCTCTGCCGGCGTTGGACTGGCGCTCTTGGTTTTGCGGTGGTTGCTGCTGGGGTGGGCGAGGGTTCTGCTGACCGCCGCCCTGGTTACCGCCACCTTGGTGACCACCTTGATAGCCGCCGCCCGAATTGCCACGGCCTTGATCGCGCTGCGGGCCACCGCCGCCCATGCCCGGCCGGCCATCCGGCACGTCATCGGCCAGCGCATTAGCAAACATCGCCAAGGACAGCACGCTTACACCTGCCAGGCGCCAGATCTGCGACTTCATGACTTTCTACTCCGGGGGCGGCTGCCGTCGTTATTGAGCGGCGAGCATTTGTAGCCGATTGGTATCAGCTTCGACAACGGGGGTTTACGGAGTTGCAGCCAGCGCAAAATTCTCCCTTTCTTACAGGCAAAAGAAAGGGAGGCCCGGGCCTCCCTTGATATCTCGTCCGCTGCTGGCGATTGTGTCGCTGCCTGTGTCGCCCGCCTGGTTGGGCAGTGCGGACCCGGTGGCCGTAACGACCCGGTGGGGTCGGCGGCTCGGCGCACCTGATTGGGCGGGCCGGGTGGACTTGCGTCCGGGTCATTTAACTTGGGTGAAAGCTTAAGCCCGCACGCGCGACAGAGGATTGCGAATATTGCTGATTGAGTTATGACTTGCGCAATCTTTAGCTCATAAAGCACCATGTTGCGCAATCAGAAATGAAAGGGGCGCTATCTTGAACAACCTCGACCGCTACGACCTGAATATTCTTGCCGAATTGCAGCGTGATGCGCGCATCTCCAACCAGGAGCTGGCCGAACGCATCGGCCTGTCGCCCTCGCCCTGTTCGCGGCGGGTTAAACAGCTGGAAGACGACGGCTATATCCTCCGTCAAGTCGCCCTGCTGGACCGTAAGAAACTCGGCCTGAGCCTGACCGCCTACGTGAACATTGGTATGGACCGCCACACACCGGAGCGCTTTGAGCATTTCGAGTCGGTGATCAGCCAATGCCCGGAAGTGCTGGAATGCAGCCTGGTCACCGGCATGGACGCGGATTACCAACTCAAGGTGGTGGTGCCGGATATGGACCACTACCAGAAATTCCTCTTAGGCCAACTCACCCGCATCGAAGGCGTGACCAGCGTGCGTTCGAGCTTTGTGCTCAACCAAGTGATTTCCAGCACCCAGTTGCCCTTGCAACACCTGCGCACCTGAGGCGACGAACCTCAGGCCCGCACGCCATGTGCTGACGTATAATCGCCGCCCTTGACCCGGCGCAGACGCCTGGGCGCACTGTTTAAGATTGGCCAAACCCGAGGTTGTAATGGAACCGGAAAAGTTTGAAGAGTGGATGATGATCATCCTGGTCGGCGGCCTGGTGATGTTTATGGGCTTTATCGTTTACGACCTGGCGAAAAAATCCAAAGCCGGCAAATACGGCACCATGGTCTTGTTTCTCGCCCTGGGCCTGGGCGTGTTGGGCTTTATCATCAAGACCGTAGTGATCGGAAGCCTGGAAGGCTTCTAGAGCCCGGCGACATATCAGCAAAACTGGATCCCCGCCTTCGCGGGGAAGACGCAGGTTTCTAATCCAGCTCCGTCGCCCCCGCGAAGGCGGGGGCCCAGAATTGTTCAGGCAGGCGCTATAGAACGGCGTCCACTTCTTTCCACTCCCCCAGCCCCAACCCGTCAATACTCCACGGCCCAATCCGCACCCGCACCAGGCGTAGGGTCGGCAACCCGACCGCCGCTGTCATGCGCCGCACTTGCCGATTGCGCCCTTCGCGAATCACCAATTCCAGCCAGGCGGTGGGAATGCTTTTGCGAAAACGCACCGGCGGGTTGCGCGCCCATAGGTCCGGCTCTGCCAAGTGCCGCGCCTCGGCCGGCAAGGTCGGCCCGTCATTTAATTGCACGCCGTCGCGCAGCTGCTGTAGCTGCTCTTCGCTCGGTTCGCCTTCCACCTGCACCCAGTAGGTTTTCGCCAGCTTGTGTTTGGGGTCGGCGATGCGCGCTTGCAGTTGGCCGTCGTTGGTCAGCAGCAACAGGCCTTCGCTGTCACGGTCCAGACGCCCGGCCGGGTACACGCCTGGCACCGGAATAAAGTCTTTAAGCGTGCTGCGGCCCTGCTCATCGTTGAACTGGGTGAGCACATCGAACGGTTTATTAAACAGCAGCAACTTGGGCTCGGCCGGCGGTGCTTTGGCGACGCGGCGGGGAGCTGGCTTGGCAGGCGGGCGCGGGGGACGGGACATGGGTATTCCGGGCAGAAAAACGGGCGGCACAGTGTAACCCGAGGCCATGGATGCACCATCAGCCTGGCTTATCTCGCTTCATCAATTGGCGTCTATGGTTATGCTGCTGCGCTGCGCCCTCTAACAAAAAGGAAGCCTTGCATGAGCACCTCCGACGTTCAGACATTCACCGGCTGGGCCGCCACCGCGCCCAACGCCCCGCTCGAAGCCTACGCCTACGACCCAGGCCCACTCGGCGCCGAAGAGGTGGAAGTGGCGGTGGAGTTTTGCGGCATTTGCCATTCCGATCAGTCGATGATCGACAACGAGTGGGGCCGCACCCGCTACCCATTTATTCCCGGTCATGAAGTGGTCGGCAAGGTGGTGCGCGTTGGCGATCAGGTTCGCGGTTTAAAGCTTGGCCAACGCGTGGGCATCGGCTGGAACAAGGGCAGTTGCATGCACTGCGCTTCTTGCATGGAAGGCTCGCACCAGCTGTGCCGCACCGTGCAACCGACCATCATTGGCGGCAACGGCGGTTTTGCCGATCGCCTGCGCGCGCACTGGGCCTGGGCGATCCCGATTCCAGAAGCCATCGACCCCAGCCTGGCCGGCCCGCTGTTCTGCGCTGGCTCCACCGTGTTCAGCCCACTGGTTGAGCTGGATATCAAACCCACCGACCGTGTCGGCGTGGTCGGCATCGGCGGCCTTGGTCACCTGGCGCTGAAATTTCTCAATGCCTGGGGCTGTGAAGTCACCGCGTTCACCTCCTCGCCTAGCAAGCAGGAAGAAGCCAAGCGCCTCGGCGCGCACAACGCAGTGGCCTCC
>NZ_JBBNAH010000514.1:0-1762 GCF_037994325.1 Pseudomonas sp. | reverse complement strand
ATTCTCGCCATCGTCGTGCTCGGCGGCCTGGGTTCGCAGTTGGGGGTGATTCTGGCCGCCATCGTGATGATCCTGCTGCCGGAGCTGATGCGTAACTTCAGCGAGTACCGCATGTTGCTGTTCGGTGCCCTGATGGTGTTCATGATGATTTGGCGTCCGCAGGGCTTGCTGCCCATGCAGCGTCCGCACTTGGAGTTGAAGCAATGAGCCGCCCGATTCTTGAAGTAAGCGGCCTGTGCATGCGCTTCGGCGGCTTGTTGGCCGTTAACGGTGTGGGCCTGACCGTGCAGGAAAAACAGGTGGTGTCGATGATCGGCCCGAACGGCGCCGGCAAGACCACCGTGTTCAACTGCCTGACCGGTTTCTACAAACCGACTTCGGGCAGCATCCTGCTCGACGGCGAAGCCATTCAAGGCCTGGCCGGTCACCAGATCGCCCGCAAGGGCGTGGTGCGCACCTTCCAGAACGTGCGTCTGTTCAAGGACATGACCGCCATCGAAAACCTGTTGATTGCCCAGCACCGGCATATCAACACCAACTTCCTGGCTGGCTTGTTCAAGACCCCGGCGTTTCGCAAAAGCGAGCGCGACGCCATGGAGTTCGCCGCGCACTGGCTGGAAAAGGTCAACCTCACCGAGGTTGCCAACCGCCCCGCCGGCACCCTGGCCTATGGTCAGCAACGCCGCCTGGAAATCGCCCGCTGCATGATGACCCGCCCGCGCCTGCTGATGCTCGACGAGCCAGCGGCGGGTCTGAACCCGAACGAAACCGAAGACCTGAAACAACTGATCGGCGTGCTGCGCGATGAGTACAACGTCACCGTGCTGCTGATTGAGCACGACATGAAACTGGTCATGAGCATTTCTGACCATATCGTGGTGATCAACCAGGGCACACCTTTGGCCGACGGCACTCCGGAGCAGATTCGCGACAACCCGGACGTGATCAAAGCCTATTTGGGGGAGGCGTAACTCATGCTGTATTTCGATAACGTTTCCACCTTCTACGGCAAGATCCAGGCGCTGCATAACGTCAACGTGGAAGTGCAAAAAGGCGAGATCGTCACCCTGATCGGCGCCAACGGCGCGGGCAAATCGACCCTGCTGATGACCCTCTGCGGTTCGCCGCGTGCCGCCAGTGGCAGCATTCGCTATCAGGGCGAAGAGCTGGTGGGGCTGGAGTCCAGCGAGATCATGCGTAAAAGCATTGCGGTGGTGCCCGAAGGCCGCCGCATCTTTGCCCGCCTGACCGTGGAAGAGAACCTGGCCATGGGCGGTTTCTTTACCGACAAAGGCGATTTCCAGGAGCAACTGGACAAGGTTTTGCACCTGTTCCCGCGCCTGAAAGAACGCTACAACCAGCGTGGCGGCACCATGTCGGGTGGCGAACAGCAAATGCTCGCCATCGGCCGTGCGCTGATGAGCAAGCCGCAACTGCTGCTGCTCGACGAGCCGTCACTGGGCTTGGCGCCGATCATCATCCAGCAGATTTTTCAGATCATTGAACAGCTGCGTAAAGATGGTGTGACGGTGTTCCTGGTCGAGCAGAACGCCAACCAGGCGTTGAAGATTGCCGACCGCGCCTATGTGCTGGAAAACGGTCATGTGGTGATGCAAGGCACCGGTGAGGCGCTGCTCACCGACCCGAAAGTGCGTGATGCCTACCTCGGCGGCTAACACCTAGCGCCCTAAAAGCCCCGCCTGGCCTGTGCCTCGCGGGGCTTTTTTATGCCAGGTGAAACGTAGGGCGTGCTGCGCGCACC
>NZ_JBBNAH010000513.1:0-5732 GCF_037994325.1 Pseudomonas sp. | reverse complement strand
ATCGGTCCCATTAAGGGACTTATCGGTCCCTTAATGGGACCGGCATTAAGCGTTGGTGCGCACAGCACACCCTACGCCGAGGTATGCGCGGATTTTTCCGTAGGGTGGGTGCTGTGAATGGTTTAGGTGCGCTGCAACCAGCTCAGGAATTTGCCTTTTTTCACTTCCGCCGGCTTTTGCATCAGCAGCGCCTCGGTGCCTTGCAGGCGGAAGGCGTGGAGTTTGTTGAGAGCGGTGGATACTTCGGCGCTTTGTTCCAGGCATTGCTGGATATGTTCTTTGTCGATGCGGTAGACGATGGCGGAGCTCAGGGCGGTAAAGCGCGCGTGGGACGCCACGGCGTTGGCCATGCCTTCTTCGCCGAGCAACTCGCCCGGGCCCATGCGCCCAGCTTCGGCAAGGCTGCCGTCGCTGGTGGGCACGGCGGCGGAGATAACGCCGGTACCGATCACCATCAGGTGGTCGGTGACTTCTTCGAGTTCCAGCACCACCTGCCCGGCGACATAGCGTTGGGCGGTCATGTGTTGGGTGAGCTCGTCTTTTTGTTCGCTGGTCAGGGAGCGGAACACTTTGACGTCGTCGAGCACGGCACGCAGGCGGCTTTTCGGCGCGTCACCGCCGCGCTGTACGCCCGCGGCTTCAAGGTTGCGGTGGGCCAGGTCGAACATCAGGTTGCGGGCTTCGGCGCTGTTCTGGCCGGTGGCGATAAAGCCGCTGGCTTCGTATTCCACAGCTTCCAGGTCGGAGCCTTTGACCGATACCCGACCCGGCGGCTTGGCCAGCAGCGCGGTGACGCCTTGCAGGGTTTTTTCCAATGCCTCAATCACCACACGGGGCCGCACGGCGGCCGGCACGCTGATGCTGATGGACACGCCCTGCACATTGGCGGCGCGGTTGAGGTTGATCACTTTGGCCTTGGCCGCTACCGAGTTGGGGATCACCACGGTGCTGCCTTGGGCGGTGCGCAGGTAGGTAGCGCGCCAGTCGATTTCGGTGACTTGGCCTTCGACGCCATCAATGCTGATCCAGTCGTCCAGGCGATAGGGTTTGGTGGTGTTCAGTACGATGCCGGAGAACACATCGCTCAAGGTGCTCTGCAAGGCCAGACCAACGACGATGGCCACCACACCGGAAGTGGCGAGCAGGCCTTTCACCGGCAGTTGCATCACGTAGGCCGCCGCTGCCACCGCCGCCAGGAGAAAAATCAGCGCCCCGAGTACGTCCTGCAACAGGCGGCCGGTGTGGCCGCTGCGCGGCATCAGCACCACGCCCATCACCACCGTGGCGGTTCGCGCCAGCAGCAACCACCAGGCAATGCCCAGTACCGAGCCGAGCATATTCAGCGCCGGGCTTGGCCACGGCGCTGGCAGTAATGGGCTCAGCCCGGCCTCAACAATCACCAAGCTGTAGGTGAGGAAAAAACCCACCCGCAGCACCACGCGCCAGACCTTGGCGTCGGCCGGCAACAGACGCCAGGCGGCGATATCCACCAGTAACAAGACGGTGGCGATAAGCAGCAGGTGACTGTTGATCAGCTCAAGCATGGGGTTTCCATAGTGGGTTATAGCGGCGGTACGGGTTTGCGGCACTCACCGCGCAGGCGCACGGCGTCTTGTTCGAAGACGTCTTTCAGCCAGTTACTCACCGCCTGGAAGCGGCCGATACGCCCGGCGTCACGGTGGCTGAGCAACCATACCTCACGGTGCACCTCGACATCATCACTCAGGCGGCGCAGGCCGATACGATCACCCAATACGCAGGGCAACAACGCCAGGCCCAATCCGGTTTCGCAGGCGTTGATCAAGGTGCTGACACTGCTGACCCGCAGCGGGTAATGGGCCAACGGCGCGATCTCGCGCAGCCAGCGCATCTCGGCCATCTCCGAGAGTTCTTCGCCATAGGCCAGCCAGGGCTGGTCGCACCAGAGGTCGCGCGGTACTTCGGCAAAACGCTCGGCGCCGTACACGGCAAATCCGAGGTCACCCACCTTGCGCATCACCAGTGCGGCATCGTCTTGCGGGCGGGCCAAGCGCAGGGCGAAGTCGGCCTCGCGGCGAGTAAACGACAGTGCCTGGTTGGCCACCAGCAATTGCAGCTGCAACTTCGGGTGGACTTCCATCAGCGCCGGCATATGGTCAACCAGCCAGTGGCTAAATAAGAAGTCGATGGAAGTAATGCGCACCGGCCCGGCCACGCCGTCGGCCTCACTGCAGGTTTCCAGCAGCATGCTTTTGACATCGCCCAACACCCGCTCGGCGTAGGTCAGAAACACCACGCCGGCTTCGGTGGCGTGGTAGCCAGAGTTGTCGCGAATAAACAGTCGGCGCTGCAAGGCGGCTTCGGTCGCGGCCAAGCGTCGGCTCATGGTCGAGGGGTCAATGCCCAGCGTGCGCCCGGCCGCACTCATGCTGCCCTCACGGGCCAGGGCCAAGAGCAGCGGGATGTCGTTCCAGTCAAAATTCACAGCATCACGATCCACAGGCGCTCCTTATCCTCGGGTTGAGGAAACGGACAAACAGCCATCGTCATGTCCGGTTAGCGGACAAGCATAGGATTCTCGTGCTGACCTTTGGAAAGAATTTGTGTGCTGTGTTGGGCTTCGCTTTGCCCAACAAACAAGGCGATTTCAATGCTGCAAGCGATACCCGGTGCGAAATATCTGCCCAACAATCACGATGCACACCAGCAAAAAGCCGAGCAAGAAGGCGACGTCGAGCATCGGATTAAATTCGGTGACATCGAAAAACGCCCAGCGAAAGGCATCGACCAGGTACACCACCGGGTTAAACAGGCTGATGGTCTGCCAGGTGGGTGGCAGCATATTCAGCGAGTAAAAGCTGCCACCGAGAAAGGTCAGCGGGGTGATCACCAAGGAGGGCACCACTTCCAGCTTGTCCCAACCATCCACACACAGGCCGACGATAAAGCCCAGCATGCTGAACGACACGGCACACAACAGCAGAATAAAAAACGCCCAGAACGGATGGACGATTTCATACGGCACAAACACCCGTGCGGTAAGCAGAATGGCCGCCGCCAGCACCATCGACTTAACCACCGCCGCACCGACATAGCCGAACACGATCTCGGTGGGCGACAAAGGCGCCGACAAAATCTCGTAAATCGCTCCGGAGTAACGCGGCATATAAATGCCAAAGGCGGCGTTGGAAACGCTTTGGGTCAGCACCGCCAGCAGGGTCAGGCCCGGCACGATAAAGCTGGCGTAAGGGATGCTGCCAATCTCGGCCATCCGTGAGCCGATGGCCGAACCAAACACCACAAAATACAGCGCCGTGGCCAACACCGGCGCCGCCAGGCTTTGCATCAGGGTGCGCAGCGAGCGGGCCATTTCAAAGCGGAAGATGGCGTAGATGGAATACACGTTCATGCGGGCTTTCTCAGCAATTCGACAAAGATATCCTCAAGGGAGCTTTCCGAGGTGTGCAGGTCTTTGAAGTCGATATCGTTAGCGGTCAGTCGCCGCAAAAATTCGGCGATACCCTGATTATCGCGGGCCACATCCAGCACCAGCTCCCGTCCCTCGTCGAGCAACTGCACCGGGAACCCAGCCAAATCGGCAGGCAACTGCTCAAGCGGTTTTTGCAATTGCAGACGTAGTTGGCGACGACCGAGGCGTGCCATCAAGTCGGTCTTATTTTCCACCAGCAGCAGACGACCATCGCTGATGACCCCAACACGGTCAGCCATTTCCTCGGCTTCCTCCAGATAGTGGGTGGTTAGCACCACCGTCACGCCCCGGTCGCGCAGGCGGCGCACCATCGCCCACATATCGCGGCGCAGCTCCACGTCTACACCGGCCGTAGGCTCATCAAGAAACAACACCTGCGGTTCATGGGCCAAGGCTTTGGCGATCATCACCCGCCGGCGCATACCGCCGGAGAGGGTCATGGTGGCGTCGTCGCGTTTATTCCACAGCGACAGGTCGCGCAGAATCTGTTCCAGCAACTCTGGCGCTGGCGGTTTACCAAATAGGCCACGGCTAAAACGCACGCTGGACAGCACGCTTTCAAAGCCTTCATTGACCATTTCCTGCGGCACCAAGCCGACCTTGGCCCGCGCTTCGCGGTATTGCCGAGGCAACTCCAAGCCATCGATATGAATGCTGCCGCCGGTGGGTTTGACCAGCCCGCAAATGGCGCCAATCAGGGTGGATTTGCCTGCACCATTGGGGCCGAGCAAGGCAAAGATTTCGCCGTGTTGAATATCCAGATCGATTCCGCGCAAGGCCTGATAGCCATTGGCGTAGGTTTTTTCCAACCCTCGAAGGGAAATTGCACTCATGCACCGTCACCCAAGCATTCAGTAATTTTGCTGCGCAGCCAGCGCTGCGCAGGGTCCATATCCTGGGTCGCGCCCCAGGCCATGGATAGATCATAAACCGGCGCCTCGAACGGCAACTCATCCACGCGCAAGCCGCCATTGGAAGTCAGCGCCGCAGCGGCGTAGTCCGGCACGGTAGCCACCATCTGCGTACCTGGGAGCAATTGGCTCAAGCCATAGAACTGCGGCACCGCCAGTTTTACCTGACGCTGGCGCCCGCGCTTGGCCAGTTCCTGATCGATAAAGCCGCTGAGGTCACCGGCAAACGTCACCAGCGCGTGGGGGCGTGAGCAGTATTCGTCCATGGTCATTGGCGTGTCAGTGAAGTCGCCACGCACCATTACCGAACGGCTACGGCGCAGGGTTTTGCATTTGGCATTGGCCGGCAGATCGCCGACGTAGCAAATACCCAACGACACTTCGCCCGCAGAGAGTTGATTGCAGATCGACAGGTAATGGGTACGGCGCACCACCAACGTGACGTGGGGCGCTTCCACGCTGAGCACGCGCATCAGTTGCGGCAGCAGGCCCAGCTCCACGTCATCGCTCAGGCCGATACGGAACACTTCACGGCTGGTGCAGGGGTCGAAATCGACACTTTGGCCGATGGCCGAGGAAATGGTGTCCAAGGCTGGGCGCAGCAAGCTTTCCAGCTCAATGGCGCGCGGGGTGGGCTCCATGCTGCGCCCGACCCGCACAAACAGCGGGTCGTTATACAGCGTACGCAGGCGACCCAAGGCCGCACTCACCGCTGGCTGCCCCAGAAACAACCGCTCCGCCGCCCGACTGACATTGCGCTCGATCATCATCATTTCGAAAACGATCAGCAGATTGAGGTCTACGCGGCGAAGGTCAATGCGGTTCATTGGTGTGGCTCCCTGTGGTGTGGGAGCCATCATCGGCTTATGCGTTAGGCATGAGAATAGACAGGGCTGCATAGCCCCCTTGCAGAACTGCAACGCACCCGGCACTAGTTCTCAGACTTGTCCTTGGCGGTTTCCAGCTCCTTAATTCGTTTGTCGTAGATATCACAATGACTGGCCTTATCCGCGGACTTGGTTTTCAAATCCATGGCCTGCAGCTCGTCATTGATCTCTTTGGCTTTTTGCGGATTTTGCTCGGTGAGTTGCTGCACCTTGGCCGCCAACTGCTGGGCTTTTTGCTCAGCTTCTTCGGGGGTGCAACTGGCCCAGGCGGGCACGGCAGTCAGCAACGTCAGAGCGGCGGTGAGGCTTAGTAGAGTTTTCATGATGCTGTCCTTTTTGGCGCGATGGCTCTCCTTCGGTGGAGGACCAGAGCGCGTGAAAAGTTCAGCAAATGCGATGAGGCGTAGCGCCCACGTAATACCTCCCTGCCGGCAAAGCTACCGTCGTCCCCGCGCAGGCGGGGAC
>NZ_JBBNAH010000512.1:0-4004 GCF_037994325.1 Pseudomonas sp. | reverse complement strand
ACGACTGGTTGTCACAGGCAATGGTTTGCTCGGTGCTATCAAAATCCTGCGCCGGCACCTTGATGGTTGCGACCGTTTCAAACGGCGAAACCGCTTCGCTCCATTCGATGCTGGTGTCTTCCAGCGGCATGTAATGGTCGGGATTCTGCCGCTGTACTTGCAGCTCAAAACACGCCGGCACGCGGTCTAGCGACAGCTGTTGATACAGCGCGTCATGCAGGAAGTTGGGCATGTCGGTGTTCACTTTCGGCAAGGTATACGCCGGGCAACGCTCCGGCGCCGGCACCACGCGGTATTTGATGTTGTGCGGGCCAAACTTGAACGGTGCGACCGAGTCGTAGGTGGTCGCCACCGGGCTGTCCGGCGCTGGCGCCAGGGTTTTCAGGGCGATGGTCAGGTGGCGAACCTGCCAGCTGCGTGGATCCCAGCTCGGGAAGAATGCCAGCACCTGCTGGCCATTAGCCTGAGCCTTGAAGTTGCTCTGGTACTCGGCCACGTCGCTGACGAAAAACGACGGGTGATTGAACATTACAAAGTCCTGCTCACCGGCCACAGCAGGGGAACTCATGAGCTTGGCGCCCGGCACATCAAACAGCTTGATCGCCATACCGCGGGCATCGCGCACGCGATCAAATTGCGGGTACGCATTGCCGTTGGATAAACGCATCAGCGCCTGCCAGGTTTTACCCGGCTGGCTAAACACGCCCTGGCGTAATTCGCCGTTCAGTTCCGGCAGCACCGTCACCTCAGCCTTTACACAGCCATGGGCTTTGGCATGGGCATCGCGCAGCACGCGAGTCTGGTCTTTATGCTGCTCCACCACCCGAATGGCATCTTCAATAATGCCGCGGGTCATCGCCGCTTCGCCGGGCGGAATCTGTTCCTCAGCCGACACCGGGCCGGAGAATTTCCAGGCGTAATACAGCTCGGCAATGCCCCAGCCACCCAGGCCGATTACCGCCAGAAACAACACCAGTTTGCCAAGCACACGGCCCAGCCACAGCCAGAAGCGTTTAAGCATTAAGCGAATCCTTGTAGGAGCAGTGGCAGAGCCGGGCACGGCGCCCGGCCTCCTTGTCGTTAGTTACTGGCCTGCACAGCGCCACCCTGGCAGCTCGGGCCAGGGTTCCAGGGCGCCGGGGTTACCGGCTGCAACTGGCTTTCCAATGCCGGGTTGCCGAGCACTTTGAGGTACTCGATCAACGCCAGCCGTTCATTAGGCTGCAAGCCACGCCCGATCACCCCTTGTTGGCGGCAGCCATCGCGGAACTCATGGCCTTGGTTGCTATTGCCGGTGACGCTTGTCTTGAACAGAAAGCCGCCGTCGAATTCTTCACTGCGGTAGCCGGCGCGTTCCGGGTCGTACTCATGGTTACCGACCCAAAACTCGCTGCGCCGCTCATACACCGGCGACAGCAGTTCAAACAGGGTCGGCACCGAGCCGTTATGCAAGAACGGCGGCGTTGCCCAGATGCCATCCAACGGCCGCGCCTTGTAGCCACGTTTTTCCTGTACGCCGATGGGCAGGCCATAACCATCCATCTTCCAGCGTTCTTCGCCGCTGATGCCGGCATCCTGATACGCGCGGTTCTCCACGTAGGCGGTCACGTAGGCCAGGCCCTTGGCGCTGGAAATGCTGCGGAAATTCAGGTCTTCCAACTTGCCGTCAAACAGCTTCACGCCCAGCTTGCTCAACTGCTCCTTACTCCAGCCCAGCTTGCTGATGTTGAAGCGGTGGTCGGCGATGTTGTCGGCGGTGGTCGGGTCGGTGCCGATGATGCTGATGGGCACAATGCGCATATGCCATTCAGGGTCGCGCGTCGGCGCCATGCGCTTGTCGACAGGCCGTGGATCCGGCGCATGGCAGTACGCGCAGTTCTCTTGATACAGCGCATGACCACGGCTGGCCAACTCGATATTGACCTTACCCAACACCGGCTCCGGCCAAGTCGGCGGCTTCAACTGCTTAAGGGTTTCTTCCAGGGTATAGAGGTCACGCACCCGCACGCTGGAGGCATAGCGCTCGGCCTCGGGTACACGGCCATTGTTGTCCTCGAACAGTTTTACCGTAGCCCCCACGCCCAGCGCTTCACCAATATTGCGCGCCATTGGTTGCATGGCCGAACCGTTCCACTGCACCCAATCGAACTTCCAGATATCCCACAACTGCGGGTAACTCACCGGTGCATTGCCGACACGGTAATTGCTCGGGTCGATGGCATCACCAAACACACTGTTGGCAATGCGGCCAAAGGCATCGGTACGGCCAAAGCCTTCTTCGGTGGGGTACAAACCACGGTGGGTGTCATTCCAGGCCTGCGACAAAATACGGTTAAGCGTGACCTTTACGTCCGCGCGCAACTGATCGCGGCCTTCGGGGTACTTATCGCCCAGCACGGTCTTGGCAAAGCGGGTGAACTTGAGCGGGTTGTAATAGGTGAAGGCCAGGCTCATGCCCAAGGCCTGACCAAAACTGCCACCCTTTAAGGTGGGCACGGTAGAGGCCAGCGAATGCAGCGCCGCGCCGCCATCAATGCGCACTGACTGCCCCTTAAAGCGCAGCTCGCCGGTGTGGCACGCAGCGCAACTGATATCCAGCAACTGTGCGCCGGTGTCATCTTGCACATGGCGGGCAAAACCCACCGGCAAATTGCCTGGGTTCAGCGCGGTCGGTTGTTGGTTGGGCTCAGTCAAAAAGCCAAAGCGCGCCAGGTACTCGGGCGCGGCGAACTTGGCCTCGGAAAACGGCAACTCCAGCGCCGTAAACCACTCGTAGCGCAGGCCCTTAACTTCGGTGCCCTGCGGCGTGTAGTAGTAGGTTTGCCGCGCCTCGGGCGTCCACTGCTCCAGGTAATGCAGCTGACTGGGCTGCTCGTACGCCGGCAAGTTGGGATTGGCGATGTAATACAGCACCACGGCGAGCAACGCCAAAACGGCGAGCACCACCAGAAGCAACAACCGCTTCACAACTCTCATGGGAACAATCCTTGTGCATTTTTTGTTGGCCCAGCGTTTATGCCAAGCAATTGCAGGAATGGCAAGGCGCTAATCACGGAATGTTCTTATGGACAAAGGGAACTTTTTATCGGCTACGGCGCGTTGCTTATAAGAAAAGCATCCAAGCGCCGTCAAAAAACTTGCTAGCGTTCAAACAGGGCGCCAAAACGCTTGTTTTTAATCGGAAAAAAATCCAACGGATGCCAGGGGGCAAAACGCCATGCTCGACATGCTCGATAGCCAAGACACCCCGCCACCGCTTGCCACCCTAGACGTCTACAAGTGCAACGCCGAGCGTCAAGCGCTAAGCGACGCGCTGGCCCGCTACGGCAATAACATGAGTGTTGCCGCACGTATGCTTGGCATATCAAGGCCGACTTTTTACAGGCTGCTGCACAAGCATCGGCTGCGCTAAGACGCCAGCCATAGGCACCTACGGCTTTACACCAACTTCCCCTTCCACTCACCGGCGCCTCCTGCCGGCTTTGCCATGCCTGATTTATATCGTTCTAAAAACAGAACGCTAGAGGCAGTTTTCGCTATCTAGTGCATCAAGGGTGCTGAATTTAAGCTTTGTCCATGCCGCGAACACAGCGCGGCGACACAAAGCAAACTCAAGCCGAACCCTCGGCACCCCAACTAGAAAGCGAGGAACGCAGCATGACTACTTCTTACAAATACAACCGTCTGGACAAAGACAACGCCGTGGTTCTGCTGGTCGACCACCAGGCTGGTTTGCTCTCTCTGGTTCGCGATATCGAACCGGACAAATTCAAAAACAACGTGTTGGCCGTGGCCGACCTTGCCAAGTTCTTCAAACTGCCGACCATCCTCACCACCAGCTTTGAAACCGGCCCCAACGGCCCGCTGATGCCAGAACTGAAAGCCATGTTCCCCGAGGCGCCGTACATCGCTCGCCCTGGCCAGATCAACGCTTGGGACAACGAAGACTTCGTTAAAGCCATCAAAGCCACCGGCAAGAAACAACTGATCATCGCCGGCGTAGT
>NZ_JBBNAH010000511.1:0-7905 GCF_037994325.1 Pseudomonas sp. | reverse complement strand
TTGAAAACTCCGAACTTGGGCAAGAAGTCCCTGACTGAGATCAAGGACGTGCTGGCCTCTCGTGGTCTTTCTCTCGGTATGCGCCTGGACAACTGGCCACCGGCAAGTCTTAAGAAGGACGACAAGGCCACAGCCTGATCGTCGTAATCACCGAACGTAAGTTTGGTAAGGAATTGAACCATGCGTCATCGTAAGAGTGGTCGTCACCTGAGCCGCACTAGCGCTCACCGCAAGGCCATGTTTCAAAACATGGCGGTGTCGCTGTTTGAGCACGAGCTGATCAAAACGACCCTGCCTAAGGCCAAGGAACTGCGTCGCGTAGCCGAGCCGCTGATTACCCTGGCTAAAGAAGATAGTTTGGCAAACCGCCGTTTGGCCTTCGACCGTACTCGTTCGAAAGCCATCGTTGGTAAGCTGTTCAACGACCTGGGCAAGCGCTACGCCACCCGTCAGGGCGGTTACCTGCGTATCCTCAAGTGCGGTTTCCGCGCTGGCGACAATGCTCCAATGGCTTATGTTGAGCTGGTTGACCGTCCGGTCGGCGGCGCAGCTGTAGACGCTGAGTAAGTCGTAGGTTGTAAGAAAAAACCGGGCCTTGGCCCGGTTTTTTTGTGTTTGAAATAAGTTACTCAATCGATGAGTGGAGGCAAAAAGTTTTTATCTATCGATAGCTGTTGCTTAATGAATTGGCTCCAATTAATAGCGCCTTTTAATCTCTCTCCAACGCCGGGCCACACCGGTTGAATACGATCAGGAGAGTGAAATGAGTCAGTCCCCCATCCTCACCACCGCTAGCGGCGCGCCCGTTGCAGATAACCAGAATTCCCGCTCTGCTGGCCCCCGTGGGCCGCTGATGCTCGATGACTTTCATTTGATTGAAAAACTTGCCCACTTCAACCGTGAAGTTATTCCTGAGCGCCGTGTCCACGCCAAGGGCTCTGGTGCCTACGGCACGTTTACCGTAACCCGGGACATTACCGCACTCAGTCACGCCAAGTTGTTTGAGTCCATTGGTAAGCAAACGCCGATCTTCCTACGCTTCTCTACCGTAGGTGGTGAGCGTGGCTCCGCTGACACTGAGCGCGACCCCCGCGGCTTCGCGTTGAAGTTCTATACCGAGGAAGGCAACTGGGATGTGGTGGGCAACAACACGCCTGTGTTTTTCATTCGAGACCCACTGAAATTCCCTGATTTCATTCACACGCAAAAGCGTCTGCCGCAGAGCAATCTGAAAAGTGCGCAGATGATGTGGGACTTCTGGTCGCTGTCGCCAGAGTCGCTTCACCAGGTCACCATTCTGTTTTCTGATCGCGGAATTCCCGATGGCTACCGCTTTATGCACGGCTTCGGTAGCCACACGTTCAGCCTGATCAATGCTCAAGGTGAGCGCCACTGGGTCAAGTGGCACTACAAGACGCAGCAAGGCATTAAAAACCTCGCTCCGGCTGAGGCGGCACGCTTGGCGGGTATTGATCCCGATTACGCGCAGCGTGATCTATTTGGGGCTATCGAGCGCGGTGAGTTTCCGAAATGGCGCGTATGCGTTCAGGTGATGAGCGAGCAGCAGGCCGCAGCCCATGCAGAGAATCCTTTTGACGTTACCAAAACCTGGTCGCAGAAGGACTATCCGCTAATCGAAGTGGGCGAGATCGAGCTCAACCGCAACCCACAAAACTATTTTGCCGAAGTGGAGCAGGCAACGTTTGCGCCCAGTAACCAAGTACCAGGCGTGGGTCTGTCGCCAGATCGTATGCTGCAGGGCCGCGTATTTGCCTACGCCGATGCCCATCGCTACCGCGTTGGCACCAACCACCAGCAACTGCCGGTCAATGCGCCGAAATCGCCGGTGCAAAACTACCAGCGCGATGGCTCCATGCGTTTTGACGGCAATGGCGGCGCAGCGCCTCACTACGAGCCCAACAGCTATGCTGAGGCGCCCAAGCAAGCCCCGCAGTACCGCGAACCAGCTTTGTCGCTAGAAGGCGCAGCCGATCGCTACGATCACCGCGCAGACAACGACTACTACAGCCAGGCCGGTGCGCTGTTCCGTCTAATGAGTGATGAGCAACGCGCGTTACTCATCAGCAACATCGCCGGTGCTATGCAGGGTGTTACTCAGGACGTGCAACTTCGTCAACTTGCGCACTTCAGCAAGGCAGACGCTGCTTACGGTCGCGGTATCGCCAAGGCCTTGGGTTTTAATCTGGAGTAAAGTCTGCAGCAGAAAAAAAGGCGCCCATACAGGGGCGCCTTTTTTATTGCCGCAATGAGAGGCGAGCCATTACTCCAGGCTGAACCCCAGCTGCCGCCAGCCCTCGTATACCGCTACAGCCACGGTGTTGGACAGGTTCAAACTGCGGCAGCCCGGGCGCATAGGCAGACGCAGGCGCTGTTCGGCAGGCAGGGCGTCCAGCACGTCGCCAGGTAGGCCACGACTCTCCGGGCCAAACAATAGGGCGTCGCCTTGGGCAAAGCTCGCCTCGTGGAACGGCCTTGAGGCTTTGGTGGTAAAGGCGAACAAGCGCGGTTGGCCAAGGCTTTCAAGGCAGCTGTCCAGGTCGCTGTGGCGCGTCAGCGTGGCGTACTCGTGGTAATCCAGTCCGGCGCGACGCAGGCGTTTGTCGTCGAGTTCGAAGCCGATCGGCTCGATCAGGTGCAGACTGCAACCGCTATTGGCGCAGAGCCTGATAATGTTGCCGGTATTGGGGGGGATTTCCGGTTGAAACAAAATCACGTGAAACATGCACGACTCCGACTTGAGGGCGTCGAGGATTCTACCCTCGCAGAGCCCGATCCGCGGCCAAAATTGTTCCCGCGCTTTCTCGCCTCTATTGCGCTGTTCTTTTTTCTTGTAGGGATGATGATTGGCCGTCTTCAAGACCCGGCTCCGGTCATGCTCGATGACATTCAGATCACTGCCGACGGTATGCAGTTGCTGTTCGATTCCGAACCAAAAGTGACCGCCGAGCACGTGGATGGTGCGCTGGTCATGCGCATTGATGCCGAGGGAAGTTCGCGTCAGGGCCAGCTGCAATTGGACGGTAGAAACGTCAACTGGCGGGTTTTGCGCAGTAAGGGAGGGTTGCTGGTGAACTTTGTCGCGGCCCGTCCGCTGCGTGGCCAGTGGCACGGCGCAGCGGAGGGTGGACGTTGGCGGCTGGTGATCAGCCTGGGTGCGGAAGATTAACCGCTGAATAAAAAAGGGGAATCCCCGGCCTGCCTGTACCAAGGTCCCCGAAAACTGGGGGTGTTGCTTTAAGCGTGTTGCGTGGTTCGTGTTGCGTACTTAACACTATGCAGAGGCTGTGCCAGTTTTGTTTCAGCCATAAAAAAAGCGAGCTCGGGGCTCGCTTTTTTTATGGCGGTAGGGGCGGAAAGCTTAGCCTTCATCCTCCTCATCGTCGCCGCCGTCGATCTTCATGCCCAGCTCTTTTATCTTACGAGTCAAGGTGTTACGACCCCAGCCTAGCAGCACAGCGGCGTCGCGGCGGCGTCCTGCGGTGTGCTTGAGGGCGGTTTCGATCATGATTCGTTCGAAGGTCGGAACCGCAGTATCGAGCAAGCTGGACTGGCCGCGAGCAAGCGCCTGATCGGCCCATTGGCGCAAAGCCTGCTCCCAATTGGTCGCCGGAGCACTGTCTTGGGGCTGAGTGAGCAATTCTGGGGGCAGGTCGTCGATATGCACTTCGCGACCGGACGCCATCACCGTGATCCAGCGGCAGGTGTTTTCCAACTGGCGCACGTTGCCCGGCCACGGCAAGTTCTTTAGATAATCCTCTGTCTCAACTTTCAGCAGCTTCGGCTCCACCGCCAGCTCTTGAGCGGCACGGGCCAGGAAGTGGCGGGCGAGGGTGGGGATATCTTCGCGGCGATCGGACATGCGCGGAATATGAATGCGGATGACGTTAAGGCGGTGAAACAAGTCTTCACGGAACTTGCCGGCTTGCACCAGGTTTTCCAGGTTCTGGTGGGTGGCGGCGATGATGCGCACGTCGACCTTCACCGGCGTGTGGCCGCCGACGCGGTAGAACTCGCCATCTGCCAATACACGCAGCAGACGCGTTTGCGTGTCCGCCGGCATATCGCCGATTTCATCCAGGAACAACGTGCCGCCATCAGCTTGTTCAAAACGGCCGCGACGCTGATTGGCCGCGCCAGTGAAGGCGCCTTTCTCATGGCCAAACAGCTCGGATTCCATCAAGTCTTTCGGAATCGCCGCCATGTTCAGGGCAATAAAGGGCGAAGCCGCGCGAGGGCTGTGCCGATGCAGGGCATGGGCAACCAACTCTTTACCGGTACCGGACTCGCCGTTAATAAGCACGGTGATATTCGAGTGGCTTAAACGGCCAATCGCGCGAAACACCTCCTGCATCGCCGGCGCTTCGCCGATGATTTCCGGGGTGCGGGTTTGCTCCACCGGAATATGCAGGCCCTGCTGTTCCTGAGCGTGTTGGAATGCACGTTTTACTAGGGAAACGGCTTCATCGACGTCAAACGGTTTGGGCAGGTATTCGAACGCACCGCCTTGATAGGAGGCCACCGCGCTTTCCAGGTCGGAATGGGCGGTCATGATGATCACCGGCAAGCGTGGATACAGCTCGCGAATGCGCGCCAGCAGGTCGAGGCCACTGGCCCCCGGCATGCGGATATCCGAGATGATCACGTCCGGCTGCTGACGGCTAAGGCGGCTAAGCACGCCGTCGGCGCTGTCGAAGCTGGTGGTGGTCATGCCTTCTTGTTGCAGGGCTTTTTCCAGAACCCAACGGATGGAACGGTCGTCGTCGACAATCCAGACGGTTTCGCTGCGGCTCATGACGAAGTAGCTCCTTGTTCCAGCGGCAGAAAGATCGAAAACACGGTGTGGCCTGGATGGCTCTCGCATTCGATCAGTCCCTGATGCTGACTGATGATGTTCTGGGTAATAGCCAAGCCCAATCCGGTACCGTCCGGACGACCACTGACCATGGGATAGAAGATGGTTTCTTGAAGTTCAGCCGGAATGCCGGGGCCGTTGTCGATGATTTCGACTTTGGTCACCAGCCGATGGCGCGTGTGGGCAATGGTGAACTGGCGCAGGGTACGCGTGCGCAACATGATGCGGCCCTGGCGGAACTCGTTCTGAGCACTAATGGCTTGCATGGCATTGCGCACAATATTGAGCACGGCCTGAATCATTTGCTCGCGGTCGATCAATACATCGGGAATGCTCGGGTCGTAATCGCGCACCAAGGTAATGCTGCCTTGGCTTTCGGCTTCAACCAGGCTGCTCACACGTTCAAGCACTTCGTGCACGTTGGTCATGGCCAGCGACGGTAGCTTGTTGGAGCCGAGCATACGGTCGACCAGATTACGCAGGCGGTCGGCCTCTTCAATGATGACGTTGGTGTAATCCTTAAGGCTCTCTTCGGGCAGCTCCCGGGCGAGCAACTGGGCTGCCCCGCGAATGCCGCCCAGCGGGTTCTTTATTTCGTGGGCCAAGCCGCGCACCAGCATTTTGGTGGTTTCTTGCTTGGACAACTGCGCCTCTTCCTTGGTGATACGCAGCAGGCGATCACGGGGATGAACTTCGAGCAATAGCAGGGTGGTGCCACGATTGAGAATCGGGGTAACGGCGTAGTCGACGGTCAGCGTCTGCCCAGTCAAGGCAATCAACACCGCTTCGCGCTTATTAAAGGGGTGGGCTTCTTCGACGGCTTGGCGCAGAGAGGCCAGCGCTTCGGGCGATTCGGTAAACAACTCACTGATGAATTGGCCATGGCTGCGCTGGCCGCTGACAGCCAGAAGCATCTCCGCCGCCGGGTTCATGTACTCAAGGCGCAGTTCGGCATTGAGCAGCAGAGTGGCGGTGGTCAAGTTGTCCAGCAGCAGGCGGTGCAGGGCGTCGTTTATGGTCATCTATGGGATCCCGAGAATGGGACTGAAAATGCAAAAACCAAACCAAAGCCCCGAAAAGACGCGCGATAAGCGCCTAAACGGTGAATTTGGCTCGTTTTACTGCACTGCTGGTCGTCCCGTGCGAACCAAAACAGGGAGAGCATAGAATTTGGTGCGCTGCAAAGCACCATATTGGTGCTTTGCCAGAGAGGTTAGATGAAGGGGACAAACGGAATGTCGCTTTCTTCTTCCGGTTTGTCTTTGATCGGGCATTCCGGGCGCACGCCGTAATCGTCTTTTTGGCACGGGTTTACCCGGCGTTTGCTATCCAGCGAAATGCGCAGGATATGCACTGGCTGGCTAGGGGTGCGCTCAATGGTGCGCCCAGAGGCATCGATGATTTCCGCCGCCAGCTGATGGGTGCCGCGATCCAGGTTAGTAAGTGGAAAAACCGGGCTGCGGCTCGGCGCGCCGACCACGTTGCCGTCCAGCAGCAGCCGGTAATTGTGGCCGGCCATAAGCACCGGGTCGCTGGTGAGGGTCACGATGAGATTGCCCGAAGAGCCTTCCTGAATCGCCGCATCCGGCTCTGGCACCAATATGCGCAGCAGCTGATAGGCCGGCTTCTCGGCAGAGGCGGCCGGTGCGGTTAGTTTCACTGTGGGCGGCGCAGTCTGGTTCATGCCATTGGTGGGGGCGATTTCGACTTTCTTGGCATTACCCCGCGGTTGATCGGTAAAAACCCGATTGCCGTCGCTATCAATGTACGTATACACATCGGCCGCAGCGGGAAGGCCCAGCAACATCAGGCAGAGCAGAGCAAATCGCATGTTTAGTTGGCTGGCTTAGGTTTTGGAGTAGGGGCCGGCTTTGGAATCGGCGGGCGTGCAGGGCTGTTGGTGCTGATGCGTTGAATGGTGAACGTTACCGTGGGGCTCTGTTGAATCAGGCGGTCGCCGCTAAATGCTTGCACCGACAGGCTGTGCTCGCCGCGCTCAATGTTGCTCAGGGGAAATTCAACGCTGTTGGTGCGGCCGCCATAGGGTTGGCCATCAAGGAGCAATTGCAGGCTGTCGCCAATACGCAATTGCGGGGCGATGCGCACGCCAACGGAGAAGTTGCCGTTGTTGGCGCGTAGCGCTTCTTCATCCGGCACGTTGCTGATCTCCAGCATGCTGTACACCTGTTCCGTAGAGGATTTGCTCTGCGAGTTGCCCGGCATCGTCGGTGCGGGCGGCGGTGCAACGGTGTTCACCGGGGGCAAATTGACCTGTTCGGCGTTAGTGCCTTGAGGTGGCTGATTGGTGAAAACGGTGTTGCCGTTGGCGTCGGTATATTTGTAAATCTCGGCGCTGGCCGGCAGGGCCAGAACAGCTAGCAGGCAGGAAGCGATCAGGCGCATGGCAGAGGTTCCGTGAAGTGTGTGCTAAGCCTTGCACTGCAGCGCCGCGCTGGCAAGTTTGTGCCGTTATTGCTGTGCGCGGTAACAAAAAGTAGGCGATAAAAAACGCCTCCACAACGGGAGGCGCCAAGGCACAGATACTCTGCGACGTCGCCCTACTTGGCTATTTCTGTCAGGGGAGTCATTGGCACGCCTGCGTAGAAGACGATCAATTCCGCTGGCTGTTCGCCGGTCACGCCGCGATGAATGATTCCGACCGTTTCCGCCAGTGTGTCGCCCTGCTTGATTACCCGTTTCTGCCCAGGCTTTCTGGTCTCGACGGTAAGCTCACCGGCAAGCATATACGCAGCATTTGGAATGGGGTGGGTGTGCCAGTTGAGCACGCTATGGGGCGGGATCTTGATTTTTACCACGGTGAGTTCGGGTCGGCCGCGGGGGTAGGTGGTGTAGGGCGTTCCGTCCCAAGAGGCGGTGCTCTTCATTAACACTTCGGATTGGATACCTGGCGTCGCCTTTGGATGGGCACAACCGCTTGGCCAGAGGAGGGCAAGTGCGGCAGCTGCAATTTTCCAGAAAGACATGGCAAGACTCCGACTTAACAGGGGGGGGCAGTCGGATATTCGCCAATT
>NZ_JBBNAH010000510.1:0-4732 GCF_037994325.1 Pseudomonas sp. | reverse complement strand
CTCGACCGTGGTCGGGTTTATGTTGCTGTCGGTCGAACGCATCGGCAGCGACCTGCAAAGCCCGTTTCAGAGTAGCGAGCACCAGATTCAAATGGACAACATCTGCGAGACCATCGAGCGCAATCTGGAGTCGATGCAGCGCGACGCCCAGTTGGACGGCGATGGACGTTGGGCTGATTAAGTTTAGCGAACCAATTGAGCGGATTAAGAAGAGGCAAAGCGGCCGACCAAAGGGTCGGCCGCTGCGGATCGGTGCACAGCCGGTTACACGCGCAGGCCTTTGAGCTCCTGCGTAACGCCCCAGCCATCCAACACACCTCCCAACGGCGCGACCATGGTTTCCAGGTCGCTCTCAAACGCACCGATGCCGTCGTAGGTGGCGTACATCACCTTGCTGATCAAAACATGCCAGGCGCCATCGTCGCGCTCGCTGACTTGCGCGTTCAGCACTTCACTGCGGAATTTTTTTGCCACCATGCGCGCCCGCTCCTCATCGGGAAAAATGGCGTAGAACTCAATTGGGTGGATGCGGGCGAAGTCGAAACCGCCCTCTTTCATCCGGCGTAATACGTTGCTGCTGATGTCGTTTACGCTTGCTGTGCTCATGGTGCGACCCCCTCACATGCGATGGATGGATTGACCGCTTTCCCATTGCTGCTGCCAGCTCAACGGCGCTGACGTCGCGACAGTTCCAAGGAACAATCGCCCGAGGCTAGATGCATTTGCGTGCGTTGCTTGAAGCGACATAGACCGGGCGCAAGGCCCGAGATAGCGAGTGCCCTGAAAAGAGCACTCTGCTTGAGCGTAGTGCCATTACGGCAATTGTGCTGGTTTGGTTACAAAGGTTTTTAACCCATCACCGTCATTGCCGCGCAAGCGGAAATCCAGAATGGGTCAGGCGTCTATGCTCGCGCCAAAACTCTGGGTTATTGCCTGCGCGGCGGCGACCGGGGTTCAGGGTCGGGAAAGGAAGCCCATGATCCAGCGCGTCACAAACGCCGGTGACACCTGCCCCGCCCAGTAGAGCAATTTGAATTGCAGGCTGATGGCGCGATGCACCGCCGGCCCATGCGCTTGCTGCCAACAGGCAGCGGCCACATCGCTGGCCTGCAAATTCACCCCAAGCCGGCGTAATGCCGGTGGCTCAAAGTGCTGGCTGCTGACCATTGGCGTGCGCACAAACGGCGGCATCAGATCGCCAACACGAATGCCGTGCGCGCGCCACTCCAGGTCCAGCGCTTCGGTAAGGCCGCGCACCGCCAGCTTAGACGCCGAATAACTGGCCATATGCGGCGTGCCATACAGCCCCGACGCCGAGCCCATGTTGATCACCTGCGCCCCCGGCGTGGCTTTCAGGTAGGGAAAGGCCGCGTGGGTCATATTCAGCAAACCCAGTACGTTAATGTTCAAGATAGCGGCGTGCTCGGCCTGGGTGATCTGTTCAAACAAACCAAAGCGCAAGATGCCCGCGCAGTTGAACAGCAGCCGCAGTTGCCCGCCGTGCAAGGCGGTAAAGGCCGCCAGCACGCGCTGCACGTCATCAACATCGGTGACATCCAGCTGTGCATGCCAGGCGCCATTTAATTCCGCCGCCAGCGCGACCAACGCCGGCTCGTTAACGTCGACCAAGCCTACCTTCCAGCCCTTAGCGTGAAACAACCGCGCGGTGGCGGCGCCGATGCCGGAGGCGGCACCGGTGATCAAAATATTGTCCATGGCAGCCTTCTTATTGTTGTGGGGAGCGGGCGAATTGCTCATGTAAGAAACTGGCCACGCGCGCCAGCGCCAGGTCTGCCACATCCAGCAAGCCCGCATGGGCCTGAAACACATGCCAGCAGCCGGAGTAACGCTGCAACTGCACCGCCACGCCGGCCGCCTCTGCGCGCTCAGTCAGTCGCAGGCTGTCGTTCAGCAGCACTTCGTCCTCACCGACTTGGATCAACAGCGGTGGCAGGCCGCTCAGGTCGGCGTAAACCGGCGACAACAACGGGTCGCGCCGGTCGACATGCGCAGGACAAAACAAAGCCCCGGCCTGTTCGATCCAGGCCACGCTCAACAAGGGGTCGCCGGCTGCGGGTTTATGCAATTGACTGAGGCTGGCATCGGTCAACGGCGAAAAACACACCAACGCCGCCGGCATGGGCAGGCTGGCCTGCTTTAGCCGCAACGCCAGCCCCAAAGCCAGGTTGCCGCCTGCCGAATCGCCGGCCAACACAATCTGCTCACCGCGATACCCTTGGGCCAGCAACGCTTGATAAGCCGTCACGCCATCGTCCAGCGCAGCCGGGAACGGATGCTCCGGCGCCAGCCGATAATCCAGCGCACACACCGCCAGCTTGCAGCGTTTAGCCAGGTGGCTAGTGATGGCGCGGTGGGTGGCGGGCGAGCCAATCAGATAGGCACCGCCGTGCAGGTACAGCAGCACCTTGTCAGTGTCCTGCTCAGGACGCTGCCATTCACACGCCAAGCCGCCGATGGTGCCGTCAACCCGGCGCACGCCACGGGGCGTCAGGGTAGCCGCAGTCAGCGCGCGAAGAATCCAGCGTTGCCCGGCAATCGGCATGGGTGGGCGAATCAGGCTGCGGAAAAACAGGATCAGGCTGCTGCGCAGTACACGGGCCAACAGACGCTGGCCCAGGCGTGGCGGTTCAACGAACGCAGTCATAGTTGCTCAGCTCCGGGCGGCGGGTGTGGTGGCGGTAGGTCAGGGTAAAGCCCGGCCAGTTATTGGTGTTTTTACCGCTGGCAGTTTTGTACCAACTGGTGCAGCCCTGCTGCCAAATCGAATGCTCGTTGTCCTTATGCAACTGCTGGTTGAACTGCGCCTGCACCTGCGGTTTCAGGTCGAGGTAACGCAAACCTTGTAGGTGCTGAATGCAACCGAGCACATAGGCGAACTGGCTCTCCAGCATGTAGATAATCGAGTTATGCCCCAGGTTGGTATTGGGTCCATACAGGATAAACAGGTTGGGAAAACCGCTAACGCTAATGCCCAAATACGCCTCGGCGCCCTCCTTCCACGCCGCATTCAGCTCGCGCCCGCCCAGGCCGGTACTGTGCATCGGCGCGAGAAAATCAGTCGCCGCGAAACCGGTGCCGTAGATGATCGCGTCGACCTCGCGCTCGCGGCCATCGGCGGTGCGCACGCCAGTCTCGGTAACCGCTGTAATCGCTTCGTCAACCACCTCGACATTGGCTCGTTCCAGCGCCGGGTAGTAGTCGTTGGAAATCAGAATGCGCTTGCAGCCCATCGGGTAATCCGGCACTAAGCGCTGGCGAAACGCCGGGTTTTGAATGCCGCGTTTGAGGTTTTGCCGAAAGAGAAACTGCATGCCCTTCATCATTTTCGGGAACACGGTAAAGGCCAGCACCCGCGACTCGTGCTGCAGATATTTCAAACCACGGTCGATCTTCTGTAACCACGGCAGGCGGCCCATCAGGGCGATTTCCCACCGTCGGTAAGCGCGGTCCGGCTTGCTCAGCACATAGGCAGCAGAGCGTTGAAACACATGCAGCTGCGCCACCTGCGGGGCGATTTGTGGAATGAACTGAATGGCGCTGGCGCCGGTGCCGATCACCGCCACACGCTTGCCGGCCAGATCGTACTCAGCGTTCCAACGCGCCGAATGAAAGGCTTCGCCTGTAAAGCTGTCCAGCCCCGGAATACGCGGTACTAAAGGCCGATTAAGCTGACCACACGCCGTCACTAAGGCCTGAGCGCTAAACGTTTGGCCATCGGTGCAACTCACCTGCCACAGCCCCGCCTCGCCATCAAACACCGCACTGGCCACTTCGCAGTTAAAACGAATGCGCGGGCGCAATTGGTACTTGTCGGCGCAATGCTGCTGATAGGCAAAGATCTCCGCCTGGGGCGCAAACTTGCGGCTCCAATCGGTCTTTGGCTCAAAGGAAAAGGAGTACAGATGCGAGGGCACATCGCAGGCCGCACCGGGGTAGCGGTTATCCCGCCAGGTGCCACCCAGATCGCTGGCTTTCTCCAGCAGCAAGAAGTCGCGAATGCCCGCGCGCTGCAACTGAATCGCCAGGCCCATGCCGGCAAAGCCGGCGCCAATAATCAGCACGCGCAAGGGTGCGGCCGACGGGGATGTTTTAGTCATTGTTGTTATCCCAGAGTGTTCTGTAAGCGCAGAGAAAGAGAACTTCCAAGCCGCAAGACTAAAGTGCCTACAGGGCAATGGTTATGGCATAGTCGGCCATCAAATTGTGAGTTTCGGACAAAAAATGGCTAACCACCCGACCCTCACCTGGCCCGCCAGACGCAGCGCAATCAGCGTGCAGTTGCTGACCCAATTTGGTCTCGACCAAGGCTTGGGATTGGACGCCTGCCTGGCCGGTACTGGTTTGGATTTATCCGTATTGGCCGACCCCGGCGCCGAGATTGATGCCGGCCAAGAGTTACTCCTGATCGGCAACCTGGTCGCTGCCCTTGGCCATATTCCTGGCATCGGTTTGAAAGCCGGCTCGCGCTATCAACTCAACACCTATGGCATCTGGGGCTTTGCCATGCTTAGCAGTGCCACCTTTCGTGGCGCCGCCCACCTTGGCCTGCGCTACCTCGACCTGACTTACGCCTTCCACGGCATGTTCCTGGAAGAAATCGACGATCAGGCGCACTTTCTGCTCGACCAGCGCAATGTGCCGGTCGAATTGCGCAACTTTATTCTGGAGCGCGATCTGGCCGGCATGCTGAACATTCAGCGCGAGCTCACCT
>NZ_JBBNAH010000509.1:0-4399 GCF_037994325.1 Pseudomonas sp. | reverse complement strand
GCATGATCCCCGGCACGATCGGGATGTTCACGCCCATCGCCCGTACACGCTCGACGAAGTAGAAGTAGCTGTCGGCGTTGAAGAAGTACTGGGTGATCGCACTGTCGGCACCTGCTTTGGCCTTGCGCACAAAGTTGGCGATGTCGTCTTCAAAGTTGCGCGCTTGCGGGTGCATTTCCGGGTAGGCGGCGACTTCAATATGGAAGTGGCTGCCCGTTTCTTCACGGATAAAGCTCACCAGATCATTGGCGTGGCGCAGTTCACCGCTGGCCATGCCCATGCCGGACGGCAGGTCACCGCGCAGGGCGACGATACGTTTGATCCCGGCATCCTGGTATTGCTTGAGCAGGGCGCGCAGTTCGGCCTTGCTGTCGCCCACACACGACAGGTGCGGGGCGGCGGGTACTTTTACTTCGCTGTCCAGCTGCAGCACGGTGTTGATCGTGCGGTCGCGGGTCGAGCCACCGGCACCGTAGGTGCAGGAGAAGAAATCGGGGTTGTAGCCGGCCAGCACACGGGCGGTGGCCATCAGTTTTTCATGCCCAGCGTCGGTCTTGGTCGGGAAGAACTCGAAGCTGTAGCGACGTTCTTTGCTCATAAGAAACTCTCAAATCACGCTGGCGAATGGTCGACAGGCCTGCCCTGTTAACTAAAACCTGGCAGGCCTGTACTTCGCGGCAAGGCGCCCGCGGCTGCGGGCGCCGGGCACATCAGTAGCGGTAAGCGTGCGGCTTGAACGGACCTTGTTGCGGCACGCCGATGTAGTCGGCTTGCTTCTGGGTCAGTTGGGTCACAACGCCGCCGAAACCTTTCACCATTTCCAGGGCGACTTCTTCGTCGAGTTTCTTCGGCAGTACTTCTACGGTCAGGCGCTCGGCTTTCTGGGCTGGCGACAGATCGGCGTACTTCTGAGCGAACAGGAAGATCTGCGCCAGAACCTGGTTGGCAAACGAACCGTCCATGATGCGGCTCGGGTGGCCAGTGGCGTTGCCCAGGTTAACCAGGCGGCCTTCGGCGAGCAGAATCAGGTAGTCGTCGTTGTGCGGGTCAAAGCTGCCAGCGCCGGTACGGTGAATCTTGTGTACTTGTGGCTTAACTTCTTCCCAAGCCCAGGTTTTACGCATGAAAGCGGTGTCGATTTCATTGTCGAAGTGGCCGATGTTGCACACCACAGCGCGTTTTTTCAGGGCGGTCAGCATGTTGCTGTCGCAGACGTTGACGTTACCGGTGGTGGTGACGATCAGGTCGATTTTGCCCAGCAGCAGTTTGTCGATGCTGGCGGCGGTGCCGTCGTTGATGCCGTCGATAAAGGGCGAAACCACTTCAAAGCCGTCCATGCACGCCTGCATGGCGCAGATCGGGTCAACTTCGGTGACCTTAACGATCATGCCTTCCTGGCGCAGCGATTGAGCCGAGCCCTTGCCCACGTCACCGTAGCCGATGACCAGGGCTTGTTTGCCCGACAGCAGGTGGTCGGTGCCGCGCTTGATGGCGTCGTTCAGGCTGTGACGGCAGCCGTACTTGTTGTCGTTTTTGCTTTTGGTCACCGAGTCGTTGACGTTGATGGCCGGGATTTTCAGCTCGCCCTTGGCCAGCATGTCCAGCAAGCGGTGTACGCCGGTGGTGGTTTCTTCGGTCACGCCGTGGATTTTTTCCAGCATGGCCGGGTATTTCTTGTGGATGATCTCGGTCAGGTCGCCGCCGTCGTCGAGGATCATGTTGGCGTCCCAAGGCTGACCATCTTTCAGGATGGTTTGCTCGATGCACCACTCGTACTCTTGCTCGGTTTCACCTTTCCAGGCGAACACCGGAATACCGGCAGCGGCGATGGCAGCAGCAGCTTGGTCTTGGGTGGAGAAAATATTGCAGGACGACCAACGCACTTCGGCACCCAGGGCAACCAGGGTTTCGATCAGCACGGCAGTCTGAATGGTCATGTGGATACAGCCGATGATTTTGGCGCCTTTCAACGGCTGCTCGCCGGCGTACTTGTGACGCAGGCCCATCAGGGCTGGCATTTCAGATTCGGCGATGATGGTTTCGCGGCGGCCCCAAGCGGCCAGGGAAATATCGGCGACTTTATAGTCGGTAAAAGCAGCGCTCATGGTGTAACTCCATTCGTGGTGTGCGAATGGGCGCCGTTGATGCGTTTTAACAACAGGAACAATCCTGCTGTTGAGTACGCCCTGCTCGAGCCTGACAGGAAACTTCCGGGGAAGACCCTGCTGCAGCGCCCCTCGAACAGGTGGCGGGAACGGCCAGAAAAACCAGGGGGCCGTTTTGAAGCTGGGGGATTATAGCCGCGCAACGCAGGTTGCCCAAGGCTTTCTGTCTACTTATGGCCAAGCCCTATGGCAACTATTGATAGCCATGCTGTGACAGGCTCAGGCCCGCTCTGCCATGCTCCACCGCGTCCCTTGAAGAACGATTACGGAGGCATAGATGAACTTCCACACACGTAAATGGGTAAAACCTGAAGACCTCAACCCCAATGGCACCTTGTTTGGCGGCAGCTTGCTCAAGTGGATTGATGAAGAAGCGGCGATCTACGCCATCATTCAGCTGGGCAGCCAACGGGTGGTGACCAAGCTGATTTCCGAAATCAACTTTGTCAGTTCCGCGCGCCAGAGCGACATTATTGAACTGGGTATTACCGCCACGGCGTTCGGTCGCACTTCGCTGACCATGCGCGCTGAAGTGCGCAATAAGATCACCCGCAAGAGCATCCTGACCATCGACAAAATGGTGTTTGTAAACGTCGATATCGAAGGCAATCCGGCGCCCCACGGCAAAACTGAAATCACCTATATCCGTGATCAGTTCAAGGCTGAAGGCGGATCGGACTAAGCGCAACAGTCGGCTGATTGGCCGATATGCCGTGGCCCAGTGTGCAACTGGCCATGGCTTAGGCGCGCATATCTAGGCAAGTTGCTCGGACAATAAAACCGAGGAGTTGCCATGACCATCGCTTACTGGTGCGTGTTGATCGCACTGTTTCTTCCCTATATTTGCACTGCTGCGGCCAAAGCCCTGGGCGGCGGTTTTACGCCCAAGCACAACCACGACCCACGGGCGCTGCAAGCCACCCTGACGGGGCCGGCCAGGCGTGCCAACAATGCGCAACTCAATGGTTTTGAAGTGACGCCAGCGTTTGCCGTGGCGGTGATCATCGCCCATCAGGTTGGCCATGCCGCGCAGACCACTATCGACCTGCTGGCCATCTGGTTTGTCGTCAGCCGCGTGGTTTACCTGATCTGCTACCTGGCCGACTGGGCTCCCATTCGCTCGCTGGTATGGGGCATTGGCATGGCGTTGATCGCCAGCTTCTTTTTCGTCAGTGCCTAACGACGGCGTGGCGCGGGTGGGTAGGGCGTAGGTCATATTCCACTCGTGCGGCGCCATGGCGCAGCAGCGCAACGTCGCAACAGTTGGTAAACCGCCTGAGGACGAGGATACTGGCCGCCGTCGCTGAGTAGCCCAAAGTAGTCCCGTCCATGATCCTGAAAAAATCCGTTGTTATTGCCCTGGCCTGCGTCGCCCTCACCGCCTGCGGTGGCGTCGACCCCAATTCACCGCAGGGCAAGCGCCAAGCGGTGTTTAAACAAATGCTGAAAACCGGCGAGGACCTGGGCGGCATGTTGCGTGGCCGGGTGCAGTTCGACAGCGCACGTTTTACTGCCGGTGCGCTGAAGTTGGACGAGCTGTCCAAGCAACCCTGGCAGTACTTCCCGCACGTGCAAGAAACCGACAAAAGCAGCGCCAAGCCCGAAGTGTGGGAAAACCAGGCGCGCTTTCAAGAACTGGCGAAAAACCTCGAAACGGCCACCGCCGCATTGGTAGTGGCTAGTAAGGATCCGCAGCTGGACGCGAAGAAACTCGACGCGCCCGTTCAGGCCGTGGAAGACGCCTGCGAGACCTGCCACAAGGCGTTCCGCAACCATTGATCAGCGGTTGAGCTGTTTCTTCGCTTCGTCGAGTTCTTTGCGCGCTTCAGCCAGTTTGTTTTTGCGCTTGTCGATCTTTTCCGGATCGCCTTTGCTCATGGCTTTCTGCAAGTCGTTTTCGCGTTTTTTCACTTCGTGCTGGGCATCCAGCACTTTCTGTTCGCGGGATTTTTCCAACTGCTCGTCGGTACAGTTGCTCTTCACTTGGCTAAGCGCCGTTTCCAGCCCGGCTTGTTGGGCAGTGTTGCCGGCGGCCTTGGCTTGCTCAATTTGCTGCTGAATTTCATCGCGCTTGGCAGCGCAGCCGGTCAGGGTTTTAGTGGTTTCTGCGGCCACGGCAGTGGTGGTCAATACGCTTATCAGCAGGGCAGAAAAAATTGGACGGTATGCAGACAATTAAGCGCTCCATGGCACTGAAAATGTCGCGAGCAGGCGGGCACTCGCGAGTCGCAATG
>NZ_JBBNAH010000508.1:0-5269 GCF_037994325.1 Pseudomonas sp. | reverse complement strand
CTCATTGACCTGATCGCCGCCACCACTGGGCGCCACCAAGGCCACCAATCCGGCCACGGGCGCAACGATAGCCCCCAGCGCCAGCATGCCCGCACCGCGCGCCAGCAAGGGCACGGTCTTCACCCCGGCATCCGGCTTCTTGAACGTGCCACGTACATACAGCGGTGAGCGCAGAGAAATAATCCGCACACCTTTGGATTCGGGGTCGATGGTCATATCCAGCTGTTCAGTTTTGAAGTTGGCGGTGCCATCGACATGGATCAACGCATTCTCGGTATCGAACACCACCAGGCGCGTGGTCAGCAGACCGTTTTTGACACCCATGTCGGCAGCGGCGCAGTTGATCCTCACGTCTTTATCGCCAAACAGTTTGCCGACCACATAGTTGCCGACGTTAAGGCCGGCCAGCTCCATCAGCTCGCGGCTGACGGCACCGTCGTTGATCAGCATGCGCACATCGCCATTTGAAGAGCCCAGTAGCGCCGCCACGGAATTACCGCTGCCACTCAGCTCGACATCACCATTGAGCGCGCCAAAGCTGGTGCGCATCGGTTCAAAGGTGGGAAACAGCTCTTTGAGTTTGAAATTGCGTGCGCTGAGTTTGGCCGCGCCCTGCAACGGAGTACGGCTGCCGTCGAGGCGAATGGTGGCGTTTAGTTGCCCACCCGCTACGCCGAAACGCAGCGGCTCCAGGCTAAGCGTGCCGTCGTCGAGCACGACGTGGGCGTTAAGGTCGGTAAAGGGCAGCTTCTCGCTGTGGACGATGCGTTTGCCGGTGAAGTTGACGTCGGCGTCCATGGCGCGCCAGCGCTCAGTGCGGAATTCATCGACCGGCAAAACCTTGTCGGCCGGTTGATTACTGACCACGCCACGGGCTTTTTTCTCGCTCTTGGAATCGGCGCCAATCAGCGGCGCGAGGTCGGCGAAGCGCACTTGGTTAGAGGTCAGCGCGCCGCTTAATTTGGGGCGCGGCTGGCCGGCCACGTAGCTGAGGTCGCCATGGATATCGCTGTCGCCAATCGAGCCGTTGAACTGCTCGTAGTGAAACTGCATACCGGCCGGGTCACGCAGTTGCGCACGCAGGTGGCCATCGGTGGCGTAAGCCGGAGTGTCGGGCAAGGTGACGCCAGTAAGCGGGTAGAGATTGCCCAGGCTGGTGCCCGCCAGTTGCAGGCGCAGGTCGAGGGCACCGAAGTTTTTCGGGTCGGTCAGGGTGCCGGCCAGGGCGATTTTAGTGGTGCCAATTTGCACGTTGGCCTGGACCGGGAATGGCTGGCTGCTGTCCTGCAGCGCCAGCAAACTACCAACCTTGCCGGAGCCATTTAAGGCCTGGCCTTTGTATTGCCCCTTAAGCTGCCAAGCGAACGCGTAGTCCTGCGGCAACGCGCCTTTTTCGGCGGTTTTATCGGCGTCTGGTTTACCGACGATTTCCGCGAACGGCACCGGTTTGCCCAGCGGGTCGACTACCAGTTCGATCTGGGTTTTCAGGCTTTGGTCGTCAAGCTTGACCTGGCCTTTGTCGAAGCCGATGGCGCCGATATCCAGGGTCCACGGCGACTCGGATGGCGGCTCGTTGGGGTCGCTGGGTTTCAGGGTAAAGGTCCAGCTATTGCGGCCATCGGCCAGGCGCTCGAGGTTGGCGCCAGGGGCGGTCAGGTCGATACGCGGAATGCTCACGGTGCGCCACAACAGCGGCACGGGGGATAAGCGCAGGTCCACGCGTTTGAGCGTGACCATCTGCGGGTTCTTGGCCCAGTCCGGGTTGGCCAAGGTGATGTCTTGCGCAGAGATATGCGGCCACGGCACCCAGGCACGCAGCCCCGGCTCGTCGGGCTCGCGGGCCCACTGCACGGCCAGATTGCCAGTGATGGCGAAGGGGCGGCCGAGCTGCTCGGAGACGGTGTCATTGATAGTCGGCTTCAGCCGATTCCAGTCAAAGGTAGCAATCACCACAATCAGGATCGCCACCAAGGCCATAACAACGGCCAGGCTCCAGAGCACAATCTTACGGGCCAACGTCATCCACACCTCTCCCTAAACCACAGCCCCCGGCTTAATGCGACAGGGCCACCGCGGGGCGGGCGCCAGTATAACCAGGCGTGGTCGACGACCTGGCTTTAGCGCTTTATAGAGTTATCGACTTCGATACGGCGCAAATGATTCAACCTGTGGCGCTATCAATGGCCGCTGCCGTGCTGTTAGGCCGGCGGTAAATCCAGATGCGCCGCAGCACGGTGGCGAACTGCGCGCTAAGGCTGCCGCAGTTATAGGTTTGCCCATAGCGCCGAGCAATTTCGCGCACTTCCACGGCCATCGCTGCATAACGGCGGGCCGGCAGGTCGGGATACAGGTGGTGCTCAATCTGATGGCTCAGGTTGCCGCTGAGGATATGAAACAGCTTGCCGCCGCGCAGGTTGCTCGAGCCCTGGAGCTGGCGCAGATACCAATGCCCGCGACTTTCGTTGGCCACCACTTCGCGGGGGAAAACCGCTGCGCGCTCGGTGAAATGGCCGCAGAAAATAATCAGAAAGGTCCAAAGATTGCGCAGCAAATTGGCCACCGCATTGCCCGCCAATACAGCCAGCGCATTGGCGCCGAGCAACAACGCGAGCGCGGGGAAAAACAGGTAATCCTTAAACCACTGCCGACCTATCTTTGCGGCAAATACCTTCAGCAGCGGCTTGAGTTCGGCGCGGCTTATTTTGCCTTTGTAGACCTTGTCCAAACGCAAGTGCTGCACCGCCACTGAGTACTGAAACAACAGCGCCTGCACGGTTACCCACAGCGGTTGCCAACGGTAGAACGGTTTCCAACGTTGCTCAGGAAACAGGCGCACGACGCCGTAGCCGATATCGTCATCCATGCCCAGCACGTTGGTGTAGGTGTGGTGAATATGGTTGTGGGTATGTCGCCAGAAGTCCGAGGGGCCGGCGATGTCCCATTCGTAGGTACGGCCACTGAATTCCGGGTCGTTCATCCAGTCGTACTGGCCGTGCATCACGTTATGGCCCAGCTCCATGTTTTCCAGAATCTTGCCCAAGCCCAATAGCAGCGTGCCGAGTAGCCAGGTGGGGGGAAACCAGCCAAGCATCAGCAAGGCGCGGCCGGCCAAATTGAAAAGGCGGATAACGTTACGCAGGCGGCGGATATAACGGGCGTCCACCTCGCCCAAGTCGGCACGATGGCGGCGGCCGAGGTCGTCGAGTTCGGCGGCGAAGGCCTGCAGTTCACTGGCAGTCAGTTGGCGATCAGTACGCATAGGGTTCTCCTTAGATATCCACAACCACATCGCCCAGCGGCACGCTTACGCACAGGCGAATGGCCTGACCCGGCTCGCTTAGCACGGCACCGCTGCGCAGGTCGCGCACCGCGCCGCTTAGCAGCAGACAGGTGCAGCTGGCGCAGATGCCCTGACGGCAGCCATGGGCTGGGCGCAAACCGGCCGCCTCGGCTTGCTGCAATAGCGAGCTGGAACTGTCGCCAAGCACCTCTTGTTGGGCACGGGCAAAGCGCATCAGCAAAGGACTGTGGGCGGTTTCTCCAGTCAAGATGGGCGGGCTGAACGACTCGAATTGCAGCGGCGTTGTGGCTGCGGTATCGCCCCACCACTGCTGCACCGCCGCAACAAAACCTGAAGGGCCGCAGCTGAGCACGGCGGTGGCAGAACTGGCGCGCACATGCTCGGGGGCAAAGCGCCCCAACTGGCTGCTGAGCATCGGCCGCACCCGCAGGTTGCGGTATTGCTGCTGCAAGGCTTGCAGCTCGTGGGCGAAGGCCAGTTGGCCGGCGTCACGCACGTAATGCAGCACTTCCACCGGCGCGCTAAAGCCTTTTTGCAGCGCATGGCGCAACAGGCCGAGCAAGGGTGTCAGGCCACTGCCGGCGGCGAGCAACAGCACCGAGTCGGCCTGCTGCGGCCAATGCAATTCACCAAAGGGTTCGCCGACTTCAATGGCATCGCCGATGGCCAAATGATCCAGCAAGCGGTTGGACAGACGCCCACCCGGATGGCGCTTGATGGCGATCTCCAGGCTGCCATCGAGGTTTAGCGCCGTGAGGCTATAGCTGCGGCTAAGGCGCACGCCAGCCACCTGCAGATAAGCCTGAATATGCTGCCCGGCTTGCGCGCCACGCCAGTTGCCGTTGGGTAGCAGGGTCAGGGCGAGCATGTCATCGGCCACCCAACGCCGCGCGCTCAGCAGAGCAAATACGCGGTTGAGCCGCCACGCCGGATGCAAAAACGCCAATACGGCGTCAACACTGGCTTCACGCAACCAGCCATGGGCCACCAAATAGCGCAGCGGGGCCAGCAGGCGCGCACTGCGGCGCACCAGGGCGTAGGGAATTAGGGTCATGAAAGTTCCTGCGTGTCAGCACGATTCGGTGAACAACTGTTCACCAAACTGCCAGAGCAGGTCTTTTCAGTCAACACTCGTGCACTGAGCCAACATTAAGTGCCCCGGTTCGACGCCCGCCAAATGCATTTGCTAGAGTGCGCGGCAAACCACCGCAGGGAATCGCGCCACGCATGTCACCTCGTGCCGAACAGAAGCAGCAGACGCGCCAGGCGCTTCTTGATGCTGCGCGTTACCTGATGGAAAGCGGCCGCGGTTTTGGCAGCCTGAGCCTGCGTGAAGTCACCCGCCATGCCGGCATCGTGCCCACTGGTTTCTACCGGCACTTCAGCGACATGGATGAACTGGGCCTGGCCCTGGTAACCGAAGTGGGCGAGACCTTTCGCGAAGCCATTCGCCAGGTGCGCCACAACGAAATGCAAATGGGCGGCGTAATCGACGCCTCGGTACGCATCTTCCTCACCAACGTAGCCGCCAACCGCTCGCAATTTCTGTTTCTCGCCCGTGAGCAATATGGCGGCTCCAAGCTCGTGCGGCAGGCCATCGGCGCGCTGCGCGAAGGCATCACCGCCGACTTGGTCAGCGACCTGGGGCATATGCCCAAACTGCCGCACCTGGATGTCGCTGCCCAGGCGGTAATCGCTGACCTGGTGGTGAAAACCGTATTCGCCACCTTGCCCGAGCTGATCGACCCGCTGGCCAGCGAACTGCCCGAGCACCTCACCCCGCAAGCCAAGATGACGCAGCAATTGCGCTTTATCTTTATCGGCTCCAAGCATTGGCAGGGGCTCGGTAGCGTCTAGCCCTAGGGGGTGCTGTATGCATCACTCTATCGCCTGGCGCGCGTAGCACACGAAAGCTAACGCATATCCCCGTAGGGTGTGCTGTGCGCACCGTTGCGATCACCCTATAAC
>NZ_JBBNAH010000507.1:0-1185 GCF_037994325.1 Pseudomonas sp. | reverse complement strand
AAGTGGGCTGCCGGGCGACAGCGGCGGACCTGGTTCAAGACCTTTTCCTGCGTTTTTGGCGCCGCCCGCATGTGCAGGTAGAAGAACTCAGCACCTACCTGCTGCGGTGTGCGCGCAATATGGCCATTGATCATTTGCGCAGCGAAAGCTCGCGCAATCGCAGCGAAGGTGGCTTGCTGGAGGAACAATTAAGCGAGCCCAGCGCCCCCGAAGCGGCATTGGCTGCCCGCTACGATTTGCAGCAAGTCGACCTCGCCCTGCGCAGCCTGCCGGAGCGCACCCGGCATATTTTTTTGCTTAACCGCGTACACGGCCGCACCTATGGCGAGATCGCCAAAGCCATGCAGTTGTCCCAGAGCGCCGTGGAAAAACATATGATGCGCGCCCTGGATGCCTGTAAAGCGAGCCTTAATACGCCCGTCGGCATCGCCAAACCTGTGTGTGATCAATGAGCCGTTCAGCCCACCTGCGGGAAGTGCCCGCCGCCCCGTCTTCCCCCGAGCAGGTTGCCCTGGCTTGGCATGACGTGCTGCGCGGGCAACCCACGGCGAGCGAGCGCGCTGCGTTTGATCAATGGCTGTACGCCGAGCCGGCGCATGTTGAAGCCTATGCCCAGGTGCAGGCGTTGTGGGCCGCCACTGAGGTGCCGGCGCAGCGCTTGGCTGAGGAAGAGGCGGCCTCACTGAGTCTGTATTTGCAGGCCATGAACCCACCGCCACGTCGCGTCCGGCGCCTGTGGCTCGGCTCGCTGGCGATGGCGGCCAGCGTGTTGCTGATGCTCGGTCTACTGGGATGGCAACCTCAGCGTTGGCTAGATTCGATGCGCGCCGACTATGTGTCGGCACCGGGCCAGTTGCGGCAAATTACCCTGGCTGATCAATCCGTGGTGTTGCTGGATGCCGATAGCGCGATACGCGTGGTGTTTAGCGAGCAGCAGCGGCGCATCGAGCTGCTGCGTGGCGCCGCCTATTTCCAGGTCAGCCATACCGGCCAACCTTTTATCGTCAGTGCGGCGCAGGGCGAGGCGCGGGTATTGGGCACCCAGTTTGAAGTGCGCCTGCAACCGCGCGGCGCGCAGGTAACCGTGCAGTCCGGGCGCGTGGCCGTTACCGCACAACCTGATGCCCAGGCCCAAGTGCTCACGGCCAACCAGCAAATCAGCTATGAGCAGGGCGTGGCCGCGAC
>NZ_JBBNAH010000506.1:0-4422 GCF_037994325.1 Pseudomonas sp. | reverse complement strand
GCATGATCCGGACCACTGGCTTCTTGCAGGTTGGGGATCATCGGGTATTTGCCGGCCAGAACCTGCAGCTCGCTATCGGGGGCATACCAGCTGCGTTGGCGTTCGGACAGGCGCTGGTATTGGCCTGGCGGCAGCAGGTTGAAGTCGCCACCGATAATCCATGGGGTTTTCGCTGCATTCAGGGTTTGCAACTGCTGGTCGATCATCGCCACTTGCCGCTGCATGGTGTCATCGCCTTGGGCGAAGGCATCGAGGTGGGTGTTGATTACCGCCAACTGACCGCCATCGCGAATCGGCAGGTAGTTCACCAGTAGCGCGCGCTTAAGGTTGAACTGGCGGGTCAGCGGATCAGCCGGGGGCGTCGGCAGTTGCAGGCGCTCGGCGCTGCTGATGCGGTAGCGGCTCAGGGTGCCGAGCTTCATGCCCACGCTGCCGCGAATTTTTGGGTGCGGCACAAACGCCGCCTTCCAGTAAAACGCTTGGCTGCTGCACGGGTAAACGTCGGCCAGGCGCTCTTGGAGCAGCGCTAACTGGTTTTGGTAGTCGGTGGCTTTGGTGTTCTCGTGCAGCTCTTGCAGCAGCACGATATCGGGTTGTTCATCGCGCAGAATCCGTACCACTTCGTCTAGGCTGTAGGCCAGGTCTGCCGCGGTCGGGCGGGTGTCGGGGCCGCTGCCATCGGCCAGGTCGTACCAGAACACATAACGTTTCCCAGCCAGGTACTGGACGTTCCAGGTCATTACCTTGAGCGCCTGCCCAGGTTGCAGCGTGGCGGTGTTTACATCGCAACTCAGCGGCGCGTCCTCACGGTCGGCCGGGTGCCAGGTAATGCTGTAAACCAGCACCGCCAGGGCAACGCCAAGGAGCACAACAAAGATCAGGAGTTTTTCTAAACGGCGTGTGCGAAACAGCGTCATGGGCAGGCCAAGTGGCTAAAGGGCGCGAGCCGGAGCATAACCGAGGGTGGGCTTTTAGCCCAAATGCGTGCTGGTTCTGGCGAATGTAATACGCGGCAGGTAGATTACGCCGCGGTTGTACGATCTCTTCGCTACACCCATGCCGCTCTGCCGATTTTCGATTAAGGACGATAAATGCGTTGGTCACTGTTGTTGATCACCCTGCTGTGCCAGCTCGTCGTCGCTGACGAGCGCGCGCCGCTGCGGGTGATGACGGATCTGTGGCCACCGTTTCGCATGGAAGATGCCCAGGGCAACCTCACTGGCCTGGACATCGATGTGCTCGACGAAATCGGCCGGCGCAGCGGCCTTCGTTTCGATATCCAGCGGGCGCCATGGGCACGGGGTTTGGCCGACCTGCAGCAGGGCCGCGCCGACTTGATGATTGGTCTGGCCAAGACGCCTGAGCGCGAGCAATACATCGAATACCTGTCTTCGCCTTACTACGCCTGCGCACCGCGCTTCTATACCGCCGCCGGTGCAGCCCAGCAGGTGCGCAGCTACGCCGACCTGCAGGGCAAGGTGATCGGCTACGTCAATGAGTCGGTGTACTTTCAGCCCTTTGATGCGGACCACAGCCTGGACAAACGCGGCGTCAACAACGAGCAGCAATTGTTGCAAATGCTGTTGCGCGGGCGCCTGGGCGTAGTGATTGGCACCGATTGCCAGGTCGACTTCGAGCTACTTCAGCCAGGCTATGCCGGCGCCATCGCCAAGGCGCGCTACCAACCAGAGGCGCGTACGGAGTTGTTTATCGGCTTTTCCAAGGTGCGCGCGCAGTTGCAGGAGCAGACGCTGATCAACACCGCGCTACGCCAGATGCTTGCCGAAGGTTGGATCAAGCGCCAGGCCAAGCGTTACCAAGTGCAGCGTTGACCTGGCGGGCTGGCGGTTAGTCGGGTTCTACGTAGATCTCGTACAGGGAAGTGTCTTCCCAGTAAGTCGCCTCGATCTTGTGCCCATCCAGGTCGCGCACGAAACAGCCGTAATACTGCTCGCCATAATGCGGGCGCGGCCCCGGCGGGCCATCGCCGCTGGCGCCGGCTGAAAGCGCGGCGGCATAGAAGGCATCGACCGAGGTTTTGTCGTGCGCCACAAAGCCGATATGGCCGCCATTGCCGACGCTGGCCGGTTGGCCGTCGATGGGAATTTGCACCCAAAGCTCCGGGTACAGGCGGCCGTAAGCCACCGCACCGGGGTGCTCCATGATTCGCTTGCAGCCCAAGGTGGCGAGCACGCGGTCGTAGAACACAAGCGCGCGCTCGAAGTGGTTAGTGCCGATTGAAACGTGCGACAAGATGCTGGGGTTGGCATCGGTCATAACGCTGGCTCCAGGGACGGACGTCCCTAGAGGCTAGCTGCAAATCAGCCGCGTGCCGGGTCGGCGCTGATGAGCATAAACAGGCGAAAGGTCACCACGCTGGTGAACAACTGCAAGAAGCCGTTGCCGCAATCGATGGCGAATATCAGCAGTTCGTTGTCTTTGCCCGCCAAGTTGTAGCTGAGCAAATCCAGGCTCCACAGCGGCACCATCACACACATGACGCAGAGCAAAATGCGCGCAAAGTGGCCGCTGGTCAGGGTAAAGCTGTCACGCATCGCGGCCAGCGGCGTCAGGCCGCGCAGCACCAGCAGGTACTCGGAGAAGGCCAGTTTCACCATCACGTATAACCCCGGAATCACCATCAGGCTGATGCCCAGCATGATCAGCAAGGTGCTCAGCGCCGACAGCACGGCGAAACGTGGCCACAGGTTTAAGGTCAGTGCCAGCACATTGGCGATGCGTGGCTGCTCGCCGCTGCTGCGCGCCGCGAGAAAGATGATCAGCGCGCCGGTGTACAGCGGATAAAACAGCAGGCCGATGATGATGCTGTAGGCCGGCGAGGTGTCCGGCCCGCTATTGCTGGCCAATACGTACTGGGCCAGGCTTTCCAGCGTGATCCAGGGCAGGCAGAGCATGGCGATGGTGGCCAGGTTACGGCTAGAGAAAAACCAGGCGTCGCGGATTATGGGCAAAGGATTCATTAACGGAGGTCACAGCAGCAAAAGCGAGGGCGACACTTTAGCTGAAGGGCTGCTGCGCTCCAACGAACGAATTGTGGCGACCGGTTAGCACAATGCTTGGGTTATTTATGATCGCCTGATGGCATACTGCCCTCACTTTGGCCGCCCAAGGAGTCAGGCTGGTGAAAAGAATTGCTGTGTTCGCCGATGTGCAGAACCTTTATTACACCGTGCGTCAGGCCCATGGTTGCCACTTCAACTACGCCGCGTTGTGGGCCGATATCAGCCAGCATGGCGAGATTGTCGAGGCGTACGCCTATGCCATTGACCGCGGCGACGCCAAGCAGCAGCAGTTCCAGCAGATCCTGCGCAATCTCGGCTTCACGGTGAAACTCAAACCGTATATCCAGCGCAGCGACGGCTCAGCCAAGGGCGACTGGGATGTGGGCATCACCATCGACATCATGGACGCCGCCCAGCGCGTCGACAGCGTGGTGCTGGCCTCCGGTGATGGCGACTTCGATATGTTGCTCGACAAGGTGCGTAGCTACGGCACCGAGGCGGTGGCGTATGGCGTGCCGGGACTGACGGCGCAGTCGTTGGTGCGGGCGGCGACGCGTTATGTGCCCATCGAAGGGGCGCTGTTACTGCGCAATTGACGCAGGGACCTACGCTGTTACCCTCTCTGCGTTTAATTGCCTACGAGACGTCGCCCCGTGGAACGCATTGCTGTCATCGACTTTGAAACCACCGGCATGTCGCCTGGCCAGAGCTGCCGCGCTACCGAGATTGCCGCGGTGATCGTGGAAGACGGGCGCATTGTCGGCCGTTATCAAAGCCTGATGAAAACCGGCGTGTGGGTGCCGCCCTTTATCGAAAGCCTTACCGGTATCAGTAACGCCATGCTGCGCTCGGCGCCGCCCGCCGATGAGGTGATGCACGCGGTTGCCGAGTTTGTCGGTGATACGCCGCTGGTGGCGCATAACGCGTCGTTCGACCAGAAGTTCTGGGACGCCGAGCTCAGCCTGATCAAACGCCAACGCGTGCAATCCTTCGCGTGCTCCATGCTGTTGGCCCGGCGGTTATTGCCCCATGCGCCGAACCATAAGCTCGGTACGCTCAATAGCTGGGCGCGCTTGCCGGTTACCGGCAAGGCTCACCGGGCCATGGCCGATGCGGAAATGGCCGCTAACCTTACCCTGTATATGGCCGGGCATTTGCGCGATACCCATGGTATCCAGCGCATCTCCCACAGCCTGTTGTGCAAGCTGCAAAAAGTGCCGGCGAAGAAAATCAGCGAAGCCCTCCAGCTGGCGCGCCATGGTTGAGTAAGTGGTGAACAGGGTAAACTGCCGGCCTCTTTGAAACGCCCCCTCGGGTTACCCACTGTGAGCCCCACATGACTTTCGCCACCCTAGGCCTGATCGAACCGTTGCTGCGCGCTCTGCAAGAGCTCGACTAC
>NZ_JBBNAH010000505.1:0-1396 GCF_037994325.1 Pseudomonas sp. | reverse complement strand
GCTAAGGCGCGAGTGGTCTCGGGGCGTAACGCAGGCTCCGCCCCGCAGCACCAATTGGCTGACCATAAATTTGCCGTTGTATTCGCCTACGGCACTGCTCACTGGCTTGAAGCCGGGGTAGGGAGCGTAAGCGCTTTGCGTCCACTGCCAGGCGCAATCGTCAATTTGCTCAAGCAGGCCAGAGCGTGCAGCGATCTCCCATTCTGTCTCCGTGGGCAGGCGGGCATTGGCCCAGATGGCGTAGGCGCACGCTTCGTAATAGCTGATGTGCATGACGGGCGCGGCCGCATCAATCTCACGAACGCCCGCCAGGCTCATTTGTTGCCAGTCTTGTGAGTTTCGCTGCCAGTAAAGCGGGGCTTCCCACGCTTCGGCCTGAACTTTCGCCCAGCCTTCTGCCAGCCAAAGTTCGGGACGGCGATAACCGTCTGCGGCGATAAAGGCCATCCACTCGCCATTACTCACTAGACGGTCGCTGATTTCGAAGGGCTGTAGCCATGTCGCGTGACGGGGGCTTTCGTTGTCGAAGCAAAAATCGTTGCCTGTATGACCTAGCTCCACCATGCCGCCGGCCATTAGCTGGTAGTGGCCATGGCGGTCGCCCGATGGTTCTTGCCAGCTCTTGGCATACGCCGGTTTGAGAGGAGATAGGCTGAACAGATGCAGTATGTCCATAAGCAGCAACTCTTGGTGTTGCTGTTCATGGGCCAGACCTAGTTCGACCAGCCTCTGCAACTCTTCGGTGTTTGAGCGGGTGAGTAGCCCTTGCATATGTTCGTCGACATGCCGGCGATATTCGCGTATTTGCGAAACGGAGGGTCGACTGAGCATCCCGCGTTGCGGCCGCGGTTGACGTGGTCCTAAGGCTTCGTAATAGGAGTTGAAAAGGTAAGCGAAGGCGGAGTCGAAAGTCTGGTAACCGGGAAGGTATTCGATAAGCAGAAATGTCTCGAAGAACCAGCTTGTGTGAGCGAAATGCCATTTTGCAGGGCTGGCGTCAGGCATGGACTGCACGACCATATCTTCATCGCTCAATGGCGCTATCAATGACTCGCTGTGGCGGCGTACGTGTAGATATCGCTCAAGCAGGCTGCTGTTCATCAGATGTCCTCTAGCAGCGGCGTTACCAGGAAACCTGCGTCGCTGTTCAGTCGTGCGTGGCAGTTGAACGGAATCTGCGAGTGGGCGTTCTGCGCCTCGCTATGGGGTATAGGTCTGATGCATTGGGTTCTAAGAAAGTTCGTGAGCGTTACAGCGTCTGCCGCTGAACGGCGTGCCACATAGCGTAGCTGTCTGGGTTGCGTGGACCGGATTGGACGCGAGCCCCTCGGGTGAACGGGCAAGTTAGAGAGCAGCCCGCGATCTGGATCGCGGACTGCACACGTTTGCCCAGGCG
>NZ_JBBNAH010000504.1:0-9699 GCF_037994325.1 Pseudomonas sp. | reverse complement strand
CCCTACAGGCGAGCACTCGTAGGGTGTGCTGTGCGCACCAATCTCTAATCACTCAAACAGCCTGATCCGCTTTTTATTCGCCAATCTGCCGCTGTTTTGCGTGCCTCTGCACTGGGCATAGTCACTCCCACTAACCAGGGGTGACCCCGATGTATCAATACGATGATTACGACCACGCGCTGGTGCACGAGCGCGTCGAGCAGTTTCGCGATCAGGTGCAGCGCCGTTTAAGCGGCGAACTCAGCGAAGAGGAGTTTCTGCCGCTGCGCCTGCAAAACGGCCTGTATCTGCAAAAACACGCGTATATGCTGCGCGTGGCCATTCCCTACGGCACCCTGAGCGCCGAGCAGTTGCGTTGCCTGGCCAGCATTGCCCGTGACTACGACCGTGGTTATGGCCACTTCACCACGCGGCAAAATATTCAGTTCAACTGGATCGAGCTGGAGCAGGTGCCGGATATCCTCGCGCGCCTGGCCGAGGTGCAGATGCACGCGATCCAGACTTCCGGCAACTGCGTGCGCAATATCACCACCGAGGCCTTTGCCGGCGTGGCCTTTGATGAGCTGATGGACCCACGGCCCCTGGCGGAAATCCTCCGGCAGTGGTCGACGGTTAACCCGGAATTCCTGTTCCTGCCGCGCAAATTCAAGATCGCCTTGTGCTCGGCTACGGAAGATCGCGCGGCCATTCAGATGCACGATATTGGTCTGTACCTGTACCGCGACGAAGCGGGGCAGATGCTGCTGCGGGTGATGGTCGGCGGCGGGCTAGGGCGCACGCCGATCCTTTCGCAGCAGATTCGCGACGGCTTGCCGTGGCAGCACGTGCTTTCGTATGTCGAGGCGATTCTGCGGGTGTACAACCGCCATGGCCGGCGCGACAACAAGTACAAAGCACGGATCAAGATTCTGGTTAAAGCCTTGGGCATTGAAGCGTTTGCCACCGAAGTGGAGCGCGAATGGCAGCACCTGAAAGATGGCCCAGCCGAATTGACCGCTGCCGAATACCAGCGCGTGGCCAGCGCCTTTGTGCCGCCGGCTTATGAAACCTTGTCCGCCATCGACCTGGATTTTGGCAGCCATCTGGCGCAAAGCCCGGCCTTTGAAAAATGGGTCGAGCGCAACGTTAAAGCGCACAAAGTGCCCGGTTATACCTCCGTGGTGCTCTCGACCAAACCCGGTGCCGCCTTGCCACCAGGCGACGTCACGGCCGCGCAGATGGAGGCGGTGGCCGATTGGGCTGAGCAGCTAGGCTTTGGCGAAATTCGCATTGCCCATGAGCAAAATATCGTGCTGCCCGATGTGCGCAAACGCGACCTCTATGCGCTCTGGCAAGCGGCCAGCGAGCTGGGCTTGGGCACGGCGAATGTCGGCCTGCTCAGCGACATTATCGCCTGCCCAGGTGGCGACTATTGCTCGCTGGCCAACGCCAAATCCATTCCCATCGCCCAAGGTATTCAAGCGCATTTCGACGACCTTGATTACTTGCACGACATCGGCGAGCTCAGCCTGAATATCTCCGGCTGCATGAACGCCTGCGGCCATCACCACATCGGCAATATCGGCATTCTCGGCGTCGATAAAAACGGCAGCGAGTGGTACCAGATCACCCTCGGCGGCGCGCAAGGGCAACAGGCGGCGTTGGGCAAAGTGATTGGGCCGTCGTTTGCCGCCGAGCAGGTGCCGCAGGTGATTGAGCGCATCGTAAAAACCTATACCGACTACCGCGAAAACCAGGAACGCTTTGTCGACACCGTGCAGCGCATTGGCTTGGAGCCGTTTAAAGAACGGGTGTATCGCGCGGAGGAAGTGGCGTGAATAACCTGATTCGCTTGGTCGATGGCCAAGCCGTGATTGACCGCAACGACGCCTGGCAGCTAGGCGAGGGCGAGGGGCTGCGGATTGTGCATTCGGCTAATTGGCAAGCTGGCAACGGCTTGCTGCTAAGCCCGGATGACGATGTGGAAAGCCTGCACCTGGCGTTTGCCGAGCTGCCATTGATTGCCATCGACTTTCCCAGCTTTCGTGACGGGCGCGGCTATAGCCAAGCGTATTTACTGCGCAGTCGCCTGGGTTGGCAGGGGGAGTTGCGTGCGGTCGGCGATGTGCTGCGTGACCAGCTTAGCCATATGCGCCAGTGCGGCTTTGACAGCTTTGCCGTGCGCGAAGACAAGTCGGTGGAGGATGCGCTCAAAGGCTTGGCTGGTATGAGCGTGCTATACGGGCGCTCAGCCATTGAACCTAGGCCTCTGTTTCGGCGTTCTGAGCGGGTTTAAACACGGCTGGTTAATTCGTTGACGCTAAGAATCTGCCCGTTCCAGATCATCTCGAAATGCGTGGTTTGCACCACCGAGGTCACCAGGCGTGGGGTTAGCAAGCCCCAGCACTGTGCGCCCGGAGCACGTACCGAGTGGTAGCGTAGACCGCTACTTTTTGCTGCTACGGCCTCGCGCCCAAGTTGCCGGGCGTCGCTGTAATCATCGGCGGCGTAGATCGGGTGGTTAAGGGGCAGGGTGGTGGCGTCGTGCATACCCGCCTCGCTGAAGCAGCAGCACAAGCCGCGAAAGACAAAACGGTCGTAATTCAGTGCAGGCACCTTGGCCCAGTAGAGGCCTTGGTGATGACGCACTTCGGCAATTGCAGTGTCCAAGGTGTCGGCCACGTACAGCATGCCAAACCGGCCGTCGCTGAAGCGCGAACCGTCGGGGCTCAAATGGGTGAAAGGCGCCACGGCATAGGCACAGCCAGGAATACCGAAGGGAATCTGCTCCTGTGGCAGCAGGCCCAGATCGCCGACCATGGTTCGCAAGCGCGGATTGGTCAGTGCCTGCAAGGCGTAGAGCGTTTCGAAGTCGGCGGCGTTAGCAACGTCGTCGAACAATTCCACCGGCGGGTATTTGGAATTGACCAGGCGGTAGGCCTTGACCGCGTGCCCCGGCAGCACCGGCAGGCTGGCTAACTTCACCATTGGCCGCCCCGCAGGGCGTCGATGCGGCGAAATGTTTCGTAGAGCGCGATCATGTCGCCCTGGGCCATCACCGCCAGCGGCGTGCGGCCACTAAAGAAAGTGTTGTGGTTCGTCATGGTGACAAAACCGTACACGTTCTCCGGGTTATCGAACACCAAACGCAGCGCCGCGTGGATATTCAGTACCAAGCTGATGCGTTGCAGTTGGTCGGCATCCAGGCTCACCGTCCATTGGCTGTCGCCCTGGCGTGCACGGGTATAGGTGCTGCGGGAGATACGAAGGATCTGTCCCACCTGTTCGACAGAGGCCTGCCACTTTTCCAAAATATTCAGCGCGGCGCGCAGGCCGATTACGCCTTGGGTTTTGGAAATTTCTGGTGCCTGTTTGGCGCTGCCGGTAGTCATGGGATTGCCCCTTTTTTGATCTATAGATTCAATAATATATAAATTGAATCTATAGATCAAGTTTGGCCGGGCAGCGGCTGTTTAAGCCATCTACAAGTCGTAGCGCAGGATTACGCCCAGGGTTCTCGGCGCCCCGACGTCGAGAATATCGGCGCGGTTGTTGGTGACGTATTTCTCGTCAAACAGGTTTTTTACATACCCCGACACCGCCAACCCTTTCACCAGCTCGTATTCGGTATTGAGGTTAACCAACACGTTGTCGTCGCTGCGGCGGGTGTGGGCGACCTCGCCGTTGGCGTCGAAGTCGTAGACCGAGGGGCTACCCGCTTGGTAGACGACGTCGGTGGTCACGCTCAGGCCGAGGTCGAAACGGTAGGTGGCGCCCACCGATGCTTTGTATTTGGGCGCATACAGAAACGCTTCGCCGCTGCGATCGCCTGCCGGGGTGTTGAAGCTTTTGTAGCGGCCGTCGGTGTAAGCCATGCCGGCATTTACTTTCAGGCGCTCGGTGACGTCTTGCTCGATAAACAACTCCAGACCGCGAATGGTGCTACGCGCGGCGTTGTAGATCTCAGGAAGTCGCCCGGAGAGGTCGAGCAGGCTGACCTGTTGGTCTTTCCAGTCGGTGTAGTACAGATTGGCCCGCGCCCGCAGCGTGTCTTCCAGCCAAGCACCGCGGTAGGACAGCTCGTAGTTGGTGGTGTACTCCGGGTCGTACGCGGCGTGGCTGCTTCTGGCGCGGGTATTTACGCCGCCGCCGCGGTAGCCGCGCTGCACCATAAAGCCCAGGTACTGGCTCTCGGCGAAGTGGTAGTCCACGCCCAGTTTGGGCAGCAGGGCGTCGAAGGTTTTTTCCACATCGGTGTTTGTGCGGGCAAGCCCGTCGTTAACCGCGGTATCGTTGCTTTCTTTGTCGTAGCGCAGGCCGGTGATCAGCGTCCAGTCGCTGGCGAAGTCCCAGTTCAGCTCGCCAAATACGGCTTTGTTGTGGATTTTGGTGTAGCCATCAACCGCGGCGAACAAGACGCCATCGAACGACAATTCATCGCGGAAGGCGTTGCTGGTTCGGCCGTAATAGGCGCCGGCGAAACCGCGTAGAGCCTCCCCTTCATAAGCGAGGCGCAGCTCCTGGCTGAACATATGGGTTTCTTGCACACGGTCGACTTCGTCGTTGGCGTCGGCCGTCTGATCAAAATCCAACAGCGATTGGTAGTCCGATTGAGTGCCGCTGGTTTGGCTGATCAGGGTCCAGGTGTCATTAAGGCGGTAGTCGATTTTCGCGCTGCCGGTGTTTTGTTGCAGCGTGTCGCGGGCCTCGGTGTCGGAGGCGATCTTGTAGTACTGCACCTTGTCGTTCACGCGGTAGATCGAGTTATCGCCCTGCATGCTCTCGTGGTAGGCGTAGGTCAGCAGCACATCCATATCATCGTTGGGCAGGATCAACAGCTTGCCGCGGGCATTTTTGTTGCGGTTGGGGTTGGCGTCGCTGCCGGTGGTGACGTTGTCGATATAGCCGTCGCCGTCTTGGTAGTCGACGGCCACACGGCCGGCCACTACGCCGTCAATCAAGGCGCCACCGCCGGCGAAGGCGGCACCGCTTTCGCCGTAGTTGCCGGCGTTGGTCTGGGCGGAAACGCTGGGTTCAAAGGTGGGATTGCGGGTTTCAATCACCACGGCGCCGGCCAGGGAATTGCGCCCTTGGGTGGTGGATTGCGGGCCGAGCAGCACTTCCACTTGCTCAACATCCCACATCGACATCGGGCTTAAGGTCAGTGCGCGGTTAGGTTGCTGGGCACCGTCGACATACACCGATACTGCGCCGTTAAGGGTGGCGGGGCCTTGGTCGTCAAAACCGGATACCGGTACGCCACGAATGCCCCAGTTTTCGTTACCGGCCTGGGTGTATACGCCCGGCGTTCGGGCAAACACGTTTTGCAGGCTGTTGTCGCCGTGCTCGCGCAGGTCGGCGGCGGTATTGACCACCACGCTGGTTTGGGTTTTTTCCAGGGTGCGGCTGATCTTTTCGCCGCTGATAATGACCGGGCCGATATCCAGGGGCTTGTCAGCCGCGCTTTGCGTCGGGCTGGCCGCTTGCAAGGTCACGCTGCGTTCGGCCGTGAACTGGTAGGCCAAGCCCGTGCCCGCCAGTAACTGGGTCAGCGCCTGTTGCCGGGTAAAGGTGCCGTTAACGGCGCTGGAGCGCAGGCCTTGGGTCAGCGGCGCGCCGTACAAAACCTGGGTGCCGCTGGCGATGCCGTAGGCGGCGAGGGCGTCGTCCAGAGGTTGGGCGGCAATGGCAAAGCGGAGGGTGTGTTGTTGCGTGGTGCTTTCCGTGGCCTGGCTGGTGGCAGTTGCCAGCAGGGTTGAGCAGCCCAGCAGCACGGCGCAAGCCAAGGCGTTGCGCGGCATAAACGGCGTACGTGTAATCCCCATACAAATCCCCAAAAACGTCATTTGATAGTTGTTCTTATCTGAATGACGCTGGCCACAGGGGCGACCCGCAAAAAATTTATAAAAAAGTTTTAGCGCAGCAATACCAGCCCGGCTGGCAGCTCAGTGGCGCTGAGTTGCAGGGTCTGTTCGATATGGCGTAATGCCTCGTCAGGCCGCTGCAAATGAAACACGCCGCTAACCGGCAACGCCGCGATGCGCGCGCTGGTCAGCACGATACGGCCTCGGTGGTAACGGTTGAGCTCGTCCACCAATTCTTGCAACGGACGGTTTTTAAACACCAGCAAACCTTGGCGCCAGGCCAGCTCCTGCTCGGCATCGACCTTGGCCTGGGCGCTGATACCTTGCTCGCCATAGCGCAATTGCTCACCGGCGCTGAGCAATTGCCGGGCGCCGCTCTGGTTCACCGCCACCACGCCTTCGCTGCAGGTCACCTTGATCCCGGCGCCTTGCTCACGTACTTCGAACACAGTGCCAATCGCCGTTACCGTGCCACCGGCAGCGCTGACCACAAAGGGTCGTTTGGCATCGTGCTGCACATGGAATACGGCGGCACCGCCACCCAGCGAGATATGCCGCTGCGTGGCACTGAACTCGACATTAAGACGGCTGCGGGCATCCATCTCGATGATGCTGCCGTCTTCCAGTTCAATGCGTTGCTGGTCCCCTGGCGCGGTGTGATGGTCGGCCAATACGGCACGGGCATCGGCCAGGCCGCCAAGCTGCGTCCAGCCGACCACCACCAGGGCGATGCAGGCGGCGACAGCACTCGCTAGCGCGATATGGCGCCGCCGAGGTGGCGCCAGCGGCTTCGCCAGCGCGGCGACTTCACCGGTTTGCTTCCACAACTGCGCCGCCTGGCGATAAGCCTCGGCATGCGCCGCGCTGGTCGCGCACCACTCGCGCAGAGCACGGGCGTCTTCGACAGTGGCTTGGCCAGAGGTCAGCCGCACCACCCAGGCATTGGCCTGGCTAGCGAGATTTTCCGGCGGCGGGAGAGGGGGCTGAGCTGGGTTCATTGCACGCAGGCGGCTGAAAAAAGGGGGCTACTGTACATCAGAGGTTACGCGTCGGCTCGCCGGCATGCTCACGCAAGCGTGCGCTGCAATAGTCCAGGGCGCGGTGAATCTCCAACTCGATGGTGCGCACGCTGATGCCAAAACGCGTCGCCAACTCCTTATGCGGCAACCCCTCAATGCGTGCCGCCAGAAACAACTCACGGCGCCGCGCCGGCAATTCGTCGATCACTTCCAGCAGGCGCTGCAACTGTTGCGCGTCGGAGGTTTTTTGCTCGGCGTTGGGTGCTTCATCAGCCACCTCCAGCAACACCTCAATTTCCATGGGGTCGAGCAAACGGCGGGCGTTGGAGCGGGCGTCGTCAATGGCCAAATTGGTGGCCATACGGCGTAGGTAGGCCAGCGGGTTGCTCACCGCCTCATTGGTGGGGCCACGGCTGAGCTTGAGCCAGGCGTCCTGCAATAAGTCGTCGGCGGTGGCCGCGCAGCCCGTGCGCCCAGTGAGATAGGCGGCCAAGCTGCGACGTTCGGCAATAAAGCAGGCCAACAGCGAGGAGTATTTCTGCGACATCACTGGAACCGTAGGGGGCTTGAGCCTGAATGAGGGCGCCAGCTTAGCTGTAATAGCGGCTACTCTCAATTGCTAGCTATTCTCGAATGAGAACTCGCGGGCTGTGCTGCCGGTTTGCGCCGATATCCCAGCCCTCAGGAACCTTTGCCCCTTTAAAACAATCTCTGTCGGGATGGTTTTTTACGGAGGTGACTATGTTTTTGCGCTCGTTCAGCATGGCGGTGCTGTTTGCCCTTACCGCGCCGGCCATGGCCGATGACAGTGACAGCCCGCTTACGGCCGACCGTGGCCAAGCCCGCCCGGTGATTGTGATTGCCAACAGCTCAGCCGACCCGGCATTGGTGAAATTGCTTGCGGCATTAAAAGAGTCGGCCAATGAAAAGGCCTTTAAAGAGCGCGACATGGTGCTCTATACCGTGGTTAACACCATCGGCAAACGCGACGGCAAAGACCTCGACCCACAAAGCACCATGGCCTTGATTCGCGCGTTGAAGCTTGGCGCCAGCGCGCAAGCCAAGGTGATTCTGGTGGGCAAGGATGGCGAGAAAAAACTTGAACACGCCGGGCCGATAGAGCCGCAGACGTTATTTGAAACGGTAGACAAAATGCCCATGGCGGAGAAAGAAGCCGCCCAACGAGCGCCAGAACCTACATAGCCAATACCACCGCGGCCAACGCCAGATAACGCCCAGCCTTGGCCACGGTTACCAGTACTAAAAACCGCCACAACGGCTCACGCATAACCCCGGCAATCAGGGTCAGCGGGTCGCCGACAATGGGCAGCCAACTCAGCAGTAGGGTCCAGCAGCCGTAACGTTGGTACCACTGCTGCGCCCGCTGTAATTGCTCGGCATTCGCCGGGAACCAGCGCTTATGGCGAAAGCGCTCGATATACCGCCCCAACAGCCAATTCAGCAGCGAACCCAGCACATTGCCGGCGATGGCCACCGCCAATAGCGCCGCCGTTGAGTAATCGCCAACCAGCAATAAACCCACCAGCAGCGCTTCCGATTGCAGCGGCAACAGGGTGGCGGCGGTAAAGGCGACAAAAAAGAGACCGAGGTAGGCAGAAAGCATGCCGCGACTCTAACCCGCACGGCGTGCTGTGCGCACCATGGCGATATCGGCATAACCCCTTGATGCGCACAGCCCCCCACGGTGCTGCCATAAAACCCTGAACTTTTGCTCAACCGCGGGGCTCGGAACTTAAGATGCCCTGTGCTGCGCAGGGACAACGAATCCAATCCCGCCTCCATCCCTCAGGGTGGCTGGCGGCTATTTGCTGAGGAGCCCGATTCGATGTCGCATGCCCGTCCGTTAGCCCCGCTCAATCAGGTCGCTGAACGCCAGGCCGCCTCCCTGCAACTAGATGACGCTTTGCAATTGCCGCGTATCGCTATTGAGTCGGTCACGCCGGTGGTAGAGGCCGGCCGCTTTCCGGCGAAAAGTATTGTCGGCTCGCCCATTACCGTGAGTGCGGTGATTTTTACCGACGGCCACGACAAGCTGGATGGCGCCGTGCTGTACCGTGCGGAGTTGGAAGAAATCTGGCACCGCGTGCCGCTCAAAGACCTTGGCAATGACCTCTGGCAAGCCGAGTTCAGCGTGCAGGAGCCCGGGCGTTATCAGTTCGCCGTACAGGCGTGGTGGGACGGTTACGCCACCTTCACCTATGAACTGATGAAAAAATTCGGCGCCGGGGTGCCGATTACGCTGGAGCTGCAAGAGGGCGAGCAGTTGATGCGCCGCGCCGCCGAAAACGCTGCGCCGGAGCATGCTGAACAGATGGCCGAGCGCCTGCGAACGTTGCAAGACACCCAATCAGTTGAAGAGCGCGTGGCGTTTTTCCTCGACCCGCACAGCACCGAGTTGATGCGCCTCACCGAGCCCCATCCCCACCGTATCAATAGCCCGGCATACCCCATTGATGTTGAGCGCAAGCGGGCCGAATTCGCCAGTTGGTACGAGCTATTCCCGCGCTCCGTCACCGATGACCCAGCCCGCCACGGCACCCTGCGTGATGTGATTTCACGGCTGCCCTATGTGCGCGATATGGGTTTTGATGTGCTGTATTTTCCGCCGATTCACCCCATCGGCCGCGCCCACCGCAAGGGCCGTAATAACTCCCTAAAGGCAGGCGTGGATGACCCCGGCAGCCCTTATGCAATTGGCAGCGAAGACGGCGGGCATGACGCCATTCACCCCCAGCTGGGCACTTTTGAAGACTTTCGCGCGCTGGTAAAAGCGGCCAAAGAACATGGTCTGGAAATCGCCCTGGACTTCGCCATTC
>NZ_JBBNAH010000503.1:0-8340 GCF_037994325.1 Pseudomonas sp. | reverse complement strand
CTTTACGCCTAAGCGCAGCTCTGTATCTCGTCCCTTTACACCCTTCACTCGGACAATTCTCCACCAGCGGCATTTGCCGTATGACGGAGAAATACCCCATGCATCTCTTGGACGGGTTGTCCCTGCTGTTAGCCAGCGGACTGTTCATTTACCTGTTGGTTGCGCTGTTGCGCGCTGGCCGTAACTGAGGAGTTGGCAATGGACAGTCATGTTGTGTTGTTGCTGGTCGCCTTCTTTGCTTTGGTGCTGCTACCAGCACCCTGGCTCGGGCGTTTTTATTACCGGGTGATGGAGGGCGAGCGTACCTGGCTTTCGCCGCTGTTGCAGCCGGTGGAGCGGTTCACCTATCGGGTGGCCGGCGTGGATGGCAAACAGGAGCAGGATTGGAAGGCGTACACCATCGCCTTGCTGGCGTTTAACGTCGCCGGCCTGTTGCTGTTGTTTGTCATCTTGATGGCACAAGGCGCGTTGCCGCTTAACCCGCAGGGCATGCCGGGTCTGGAATGGACCCTGGCGTTTAACACCGCCGTCAGCTTTGTTACCAACACCAACTGGCAAGCCTATAGCGGCGAAGCCAGCTTGAGTTATTTCAGCCAAATGGTTGGCCTCGGCGTGCAGAACTTTGTCAGCGCCGCCACCGGCCTGGCGGTGTTGGTCGCGTTGTGCCGTGGCATTTCGCGCCGCTCCAGCCAAACCCTCGGCAACTTCTGGGTCGACCTGACTCGCGGCACCCTCTATGGCCTGCTGCCGCTGTGCCTGGCCTTGGCGCTGTTCCTGGTCTGGCAGGGCGTGCCGCAAACCTTTAGCCATTACCTGGATGCCACAACCCTGCAAGGCGGCCAACAAAGCCTGCCGCTGGGTCCGGCCGCCAGCCAGATTGCCATCAAGCAATTGGGCACCAACGGCGGTGGCTTCTTTGGCCTGAACTCGGCGCACCCGTTCGAGAACCCAACGGTGTGGAGCAACCTGTTTGAGATGGCCTCCATCCTGCTGATTCCAGCGGCGCTGGTATTTATGTTTGGCCATTACGTTAAAGACCTGCGCCAAAGCCGCGCCATTCTGGCTTGCATGGTCATGCTGCTGGTGCTCGGTGTCGGCGTAACCCTGTACAGCGAGTTGCAACCCAACCCGGCACTGGCTGGCTTGAATATCGAGCAAAGCGGTTCGCTGGAAGGCAAGGAAAGCCGCTTTGGTATTGGCGCGTCGGCCTTGTGGGCGGTAGCAACCACCGCTGCCTCCAGCGGTTCGGTTAACTCCATGCACGACAGCTTTAGCGCCCTCGGCGGCATGGTGCCGATGTTCAACATGATGGTTGGCGAGGTGATCTTCGGCGGCGTCGGCGCCGGCTTGTACGGCATGTTGCTGTTCGTGCTGATCGCGGTATTTCTCTGCGGCCTGATGGTTGGCCGCACCCCGGAATACCTTGGCAAGAAGCTCGAAGCCCGCGAAGTGCGTTTGCTGGTGCTGACCCTGTTGGTAATGCCGATCGGTGTGCTGGTGCTGGGTGCGCTCACCGCTGCCATGCCCTTTGCTAACGCCTCGGTCAGCAACCCCGGCGCCCATGGCCTGAGCCAGATTCTCTACAACTACACCTCCGGCACCGCTAACAACGGCTCGGCGTTTGGCGGCTTTAGCGCTAACACCCCGTACCACAACCTGATGCTTAGCCTGGCGATGATCCTCGGCCGCTTCGGCTACATCCTGCCGGTGTTGGCGATTGCTGGCAGCCTGGCGGCCAAGCGCAGTGTGCCGGTAGGGCAGAACAGTTTCCCGACCCATGGCCCGCTGTTTGTCAGCCTGCTGACCATCACCATTTTGCTGGTGGGCGGTTTGACCTTTCTGCCGGTATTGGCCCTTGGGCCGGTGGCAGAACACTTAAGCCTGCTGGGTCACTAAGAAGGATTTGTCATGAACGCCAAAATGCAACCTGTGCAAGCCGCTACTGCGCCGGCCAAGCCGCGTAATCAGTGGCAAGCGGCGATGGTGCAAGCCTTCGTCAAACTCGACCCGCGCCAGCTGGTGCGCTCGCCGGTGATGCTGGTGGTGGAACTCACCGCCATTTTCACCACCGTGCTCTGCGGCCTGCCGGGCCAACCGGTACCGACCTTTATCGCCGTGCAAATCGCGCTGTGGTTGTGGTTTACCGTACTGTTCGCCAACTTTGCCGAAGCCCTGGCGGAAGGGCGCGGTAAAGCCCGTGCCGACAGCCTGCGCGCCGGCACTCAAGGTCTGTTTGCCCGCCGTCGTTTGCATAACGGCACCTTTGAAACCGTGCCGGCCGCTTCGCTGCGCAAAGGCGAAATTGTACGGGTGGAAGTGGGCGAACTGATTCCCGGCGACGGCGAAGTGATTGAAGGTATCGCTGCGGTAAACGAGGCCGCGATTACCGGTGAATCGGCGCCGGTCATTCGTGAATCCGGTGGCGACCGCTCGGCCGTGACCGGCAACACCCGTGTGGTTTCCGACTGGCTGCTGGTGCGCATCAGCGTTAACCCAGGCGAGTCGACCCTGGACCGCATGATCGCCCTGGTGGAAGGCGCCAAACGGCAGAAAACCCCCAACGAAGTCGCGCTGGATATCCTGCTGATCGGCTTGACCCTGATCTTCTTGCTGGTGGTGGTTACCCTGCAACCGTTCGCCATTTACTCCGGTGGCGCACTGCCGCTGGTGTTTTTGGTAGCGCTATTGGTAACCCTGATTCCGACCACCATCGGTGGCCTGCTGTCGGCGATTGGTATTGCCGGTATGGACCGCCTGGTGCGCCTGAATGTGATCGCCAAGTCCGGCCGTGCGGTCGAAGCCGCCGGTGACGTGCATGTGTTGCTGCTGGATAAAACCGGCACCATCACCTTTGGTAACCGCCGTTGCAGCGCCCTGTACGCGGCGCCAGGTGTGAGCGGTAAAGAGTTGGCCGAAGGTGCGTTGCTGGCCTCGCTGGCCGATGACACTCCGGAAGGTAAATCCATCGTCGAATACCTGCGCGGTCTGCACCCGATGGACGAGCCGCAGCGCAGTAGCGTGACCGCGATTCCGTTTAGCGCGGAAACCCGTTTGTCTGGCGTCGACTTTAACGCCCGCATTTTTCGCAAAGGCGCGGTGGATGCCTTGCTGGCCTTTGTCGGCATGCAACGCCGGGAAATGCCTGCGGTGCTGTCGCGCGAAATCGACAAAATTGCCCAGAGTGGCGGCACGCCGTTGCTGGTCTGTGCTGACGGCAAATTGCTCGGCGCCATCCACCTTAAAGACGTGGTTAAACCCGGTATTCGCGAACGCTTTGCCGAGCTGCGCCAACTGGGGATTCGCACTGTGATGGTCACCGGCGACAACCCGCTGACCGCCGCCGCCATCGCTGCTGAAGCGGGCGTGGATGACGTGATTGCCGAAGCCACTCCGGAGAAAAAACTCGCGCGTATTCGTGCCGAACAGGCCGACGGCAAGATGGTCGCCATGTGTGGTGACGGCGCCAACGACGCCCCGGCCTTGGCCCAGGCCGACGTGGGTATGGCGATGAACGACGGCACCTCGGCGGCGCGTGAAGCGGCCAACCTGGTGGACCTGGATTCCGACCCCACCAAGCTGCTCGACGTGGTGCAAGTGGGTAAAGAATTGCTGGTAACCCGTGGTGCGTTGACCACCTTTTCCATCGCCAACGACGTGGCCAAATACTTCGCCATTTTGCCGGCTTTGTTCACCAGCATTTACCCGCAACTGGGCGTGCTGAACGTGATGCACCTGCAGAGCCCGCAAAGCGCGATTCTCTCGGCCATTGTTTTTAACGCCCTAATCATCATCGCCCTGGTGCCGTTGGCTCTGCGTGGTGTGCGGGTGGAGGCGGTGGATGCGGCCAGCCTGCTGCGCCGCAACCTGCTGATCTATGGCGTGGGTGGTTTGGCGGCACCCTTTGTTGGGATCAAATTGATCGACCTGTTGCTGACTAGCCTGGGTCTGGCGTGAGGCCGCGTTTTAGGAGAAACACAACCATGAACAGTTATTTACGTCCTGCCGTAAGCCTGATTGCCCTGATGACGTTGTTAACCGGCGTTGCTTATCCGCTCGCGGTAACCGGTGTGGCTCAACTGGCCTTTGCCGATCAAGCCAACGGCAGCCTGATCCACGACAGCCAGGGCCGCCTGCGCGGCTCCAGCCTGATTGCCCAACCGTTTGAGGGCGAACAGTGGTTCCAATCGCGGCCTTCGGCGGGCGCCTTTGCCACCGTTTCCAGCGGCGCCAGCAACCTGGCACCGAGCAACTCGGCGCTGCGTGAACGCATTGCCGGCGACAGCGACAAACTCGCCGTAGCCGGGCAGGGCGCCGTGCCCATGGCCTTGGTGACCACCTCTGGCAGCGGCCTGGACCCCGACTTGCCCGTGGCGGCGGCGCAGTACCAAATCAGCCGCATTGCTGCGGCGCGCAACATCAGTACTGATGCGCTAAAACGCCTGGTCGAGCAGAACGCCCAACGGCCGTTGATTGGGCCGGAAGTGGTGAATGTGCTGGCGCTGAATTTGGCACTGGCTGAACAGGGTCAATAAACGTAGGTTGTCTCCCGTCGTCCCCGCGCAGGCGGGGATCCAGAGTGGTGTGGCGAATGCGTTGCCCGGTAACACGCAGGCTGCCCGCCTTGGCGGGAACGACGGTCTGCAAATCGAATTTTTTGGAGCAACATGAGCGATAGCGAACGCGCCGATGCGTTGTTGGCAGAGGTGGATACCCGTAACGGCCGCGGCCGCCTCAAGGTGTTTTTGGGCGCCGCCCCCGGTGTGGGTAAAACCTACGCCATGTTGCAAGCCGCCCAGGCGCAGTTGCGTTTGGGCGTTGACCTGCGTGCCGGGGTGGTGGAAACCCATTCCCGCGCCGAAACCGAAGCACTGCTGGTCGGCCTGCCGCAACAGCCGCTCAAACGCCTCGACTATCGTGGCATGCAGCTCACCGAGCTGGATCTCGACGGCCTATTGGCCAAGCCGCCAAAACTGGCGCTGATTGACGAACTGGCCCACACCAACGCCCCCGGCAGCCGCCACGCCAAGCGCTGGCAAGATGTGCAAGACCTGCTCGCTGCCGGCATCGATGTGTACACCACGGTCAACGTGCAACACATCGAAAGCCTTAACGACCAGGTACAAGACATCACCGGCGTGCACGTGCGCGAAACGGTGCCCGATTGGGTGCTGCAAGAAGCCTACGAACTGCTGCTGATCGACCTGCCGCCCCGCGAACTGCTGGAGCGCCTGCGCGACGGTAAGGTGTATGTGCCCGAACAGGCCCGCGCCGCCATTGATGCATTTTTCAGCCAGACCAACCTCACCGCCCTGCGCGAACTGGCGATGCAAACCGCGGCCGCGCGGGTGGATGCCGACCTTAACCAGCGCTATCGCCAACTCGGCCAGGAAGCGCCCGCCGTACGTGGCCGCTTATTGGTGGGTATTGATGCCGATAGCCAGGCCGAGCGGCTGGTGCGCCATGCCTGCCGCGTAGCTGAACGTCGGCATTTGCCCTGGAGCCTGGTGCATGTCGACACCGGCAGCGCCCGTGATGAACACGCGCGGGCACGCTTGCAAGCGGCGCAGCAATTGGCCGAACGCTTGGGTGGCGAGGTGGTCAGCCTGCGTGCCGGCGAGGTGGCTAAAACCCTGATTCAACATGCTGATGAACGCCGCGCCAGTGTGATTCTGGTCGGCCGCAGTCGGCATCGCTGGTTGGGTGCCGGGGTGGCACAACGGCTGCTGCGCCATGCTCAAGGGTTGGAAATCAGCGTGCTCGATAGCGAGCCCGAACGGCGCGCGCGCACGCCACGCTCGCGCCATCCGCTGCAACGCGCCGACTACCTGTTGGCGGTCGGCGCAACAGTGGTGGCAACGGCTATAGCCTGGGCGGTTGCGCAGGTATTACCGCTGCCGAATATCTCCCTGGTATTACTGGCGGCGGTGCTGCTGGTGGCGGTGCGCACCAGTTCCGGACCGGCGCTGCTCTGCGCGGTGCTGTCGTTTCTGGCCTACGACTTTCTGTTTATTCCGCCGCATTTCTCCCTGGCCATTCACCGCCATGAAGACGTGCTGACCCTGCTGTTCTTTCTGCTGATGGCAGCGCTGACCGGCAACCTGGCGGCGCGGCAACGCCGGCAATTGCGCGTGCTGCGCGAAACCCAAAGTGAAACGGCAGCCTTGCTTGAGCTGTCACGCAAACTCACTGCCGCTACCGACCGCCAGGCCGTGGTACAGGCAGCCAGCCAGCAATTGGCGGCTTGGAGTGATATCGACATCTGCTTGCTCAACCGCGCAGAAGAGGGCGTATGGACCGTCGAGGGCGGTGTTGCCCAGCCGCTTAGCGATGCCGAACGTATGGCCGCTGAATGGGCCTGGCAACACGACCAGGCAGCCGGTTTAGGCACCGATACCTTGCCCAGCGGACGTTGGTGGTGGTGGCCGTTATCGGGCGAAGAGGGGCCGTTACTGTTGCTTGGCGTGAGCCCAAAAAACCAGCAGCCGCTGGCGGTAGAACGGCGGCGTTTGTTGGCTGCCCTCGGCCAGCCATTGGCCCAGGCGCTGGCCCGCGCGCAACTGGCCGAAGACCTTGAAGCCGCGCGCCTGCACGGCGAAACCGAACAACTGCGCAGCGCTTTGCTGGCCTCGGTCTCCCACGACCTGCGCACCCCGCTGACCGCCATGCGCGGCGCCATCGACAGCCTGCTGACCCTCGACGGCCAATTGCCGCACAGCGACCGTATCGAGCTGCTGGAAAGCACCCGCGACGAAGCCGAACGCCTGGACCGCTATATCCAAAACCTGCTGGACATGACCCGCCTGGGGCACGGTGGGCTAAAACTGGCACGCGACTGGGTAGCGCCGGTCGATATCGTCGCCAGTGCCCTGCAGCGTTTACGTCCGCTATTGGCGCCACTGCAGGTGGAGACAGCGGTGCCGGCGGAGTTGCCGCTGCTCTACGTGCATGCCGCGCTGATAGAACAGGCGCTAATCAACGTACTGGAAAACGCCGCACGCTTTTCCCCAACAAACGGGCGCCTGCGGGTGGCCGTCGACAGTGACGCCAGCGAACTACGCATCGCCGTCAGCGACCAAGGGCCGGGTATTCCCGAAGCCGAGCGGGCGAAAATTTTCGACATGTTCTACACCGCCGCCCGTGGCGACCGAGGCGGGCAGGGCACCGGCTTGGGCCTGGCCATCTGCCAAGGCATGGTCGGCGCCCATGGCGGGCGGGTAACCGTGGGTGCAGGTCTGGATGGGCGCGGCGCCAGCTTGACCCTACACTTGCCCCTGCACCCACAACCTCCTGCCGACAACGACTCCCTATGACAGGCAACGCCAGCACCATTTTATTGATCGACGACGAACCGCAGATTCGCAAGTTTCTGCGCATCAGCCTGGCCGCCCAGGGCTACACCGTGATCGAAGCCGCGACCGGCACTGAAGGCCTGGCACAGGCTGCGTTATCCAAACCGGACCTACTGGTGCTCGACCTTGGTTTGCCGGATATGGACGGCCAGCAGGTGCTCAGTGAAGTGCGCGAATGGTCGCAAGTGCCGGTGCTGGTGCTGTCGGTGCGGGCCAGCGAAGGGGAGAAGGTCAAGGCGCTGGACAGTGGTGCCAACGACTATGTGACCAAGCCGTTTGGCATTCAGGAATTTCTCGCCCGGGTGCGGGCGTTGCTGCGCCAATCGCAGGCCGGCGAGAGCCCCGAGGCGTCGGTAAATGTTGGGCCGTTGACCGTGGATTTTGCCTATCGGCGGGTGACGCTTGAGGGTGTTGATGTGAGCTTGACCCGTAAGGAATACGCGGTGTTAGCGCAACTTGCACAACACGTCGGGCGGGTGGTGACGCAGCAGCAATTGCTTAAAGATATTTGGGGGCCGACCCATGTGGAAGACACCCATTACTTGCGCGTGGTGGTGGGGCATTTGCGGCAGAAGTTGGCGGATGATCCGGCGAATCCAAGGTTTATTAGTACGGAGGCGGGGGTGGGGTATCGGTTGAAACCGTAGGTTTTTTTGGGGTTGGGGTTAGTGGTGGTCTTCGTTACCGCGTGGGCTGAGCGTTTGGTTTCGCGCCTTACGCGCGAGTCCCTTTTTTCAAGCGCCGGGATGCCGGACCACAAAAAAGGAACCAAAAACGCTGCCCCTACCTTGGCCCTTCGCTGCGCTGCGGGTGCCCTCATTCCATCGCCGCTCCAGGGGCACGGCACAACTGGCCTTCCATGGCCCGATGTGCCTCTCGCGGCGTCCCTGCCGCTCAACCTCGTCCACGGCGATTCCATTTGGCCTGCGATGAACGTGGCGGGTAGATCAAAATCAAAAGCCCCTCACCCCAACCCTCTCCCGCAAGCGGG
>NZ_JBBNAH010000502.1:0-1904 GCF_037994325.1 Pseudomonas sp. | reverse complement strand
CCAACGAAGTGCTGTATTCCAGCAACCCGGACAAAGTGGTGCCTATCGCTTCGGTCACCAAGCTGATGACCGCCATGGTTACCCTGGACGCCAAACTGCCGATGGAAGAAGTGCTGCCGGTGAAGATTCAGGACGTGGCCGAGATGCGTGGGGTGTTTTCCCGGGTCAAAGTCGGCAGCCTGGCCACCCGCCACGAGATGTTGTTGCTGGCGCTGATGTCTTCGGAAAACCGCATGGCTGCCAGCCTGGCCCATCACTACCCAGGCGGTGTCACCGCCTTTGTTAACGCCATGAACGCCAAAGCCCGCGCCCTGGGCATGACCCACACCCGTTATGTCGAACCGACTGGCTTGTCGGAGCGTAACGTCTCCAGCGCCAGCGACTTGGTCAAACTGCTACGCGCCAGCCAGCAATACCCGCTGCTCGGCCAGCTCAGCACGACGCCGGAAACCACCGCCAGCTTTAAAAAGCCCAACTACTCCCTGGGCTTTCGCAACACCAACCACCTGATCTACAAAGCCAACTGGAACATCCAGCTGACCAAAACCGGCTTTACCAACGAAGCCGGCCACTGCCTGGTGATGCGCACTACCATGAACAACCGCCCGGTGGCGTTTGTGGTGCTGGACGCGTTTGGCAAATACACCCATATCGCTGATGCCGGGCGTTTGAAGACCTGGGTCGAGACCGGGCGGGTATCGCCGGTGTCGGCGGCGGCGTTGGCCTATAAGCGCCAGAAGCAGGGCGCGCATCAGCTGGCTGCGGACTAAGCGCGCCATTCCCCCTCCACCGTCGTCCCCGCGCAGGCGGGGACCCAGGATGTCCCCACGAACATCTTTGCCTGAGCCATTTTGCGTCGCGATTTCTCCACCGCGCGCCTGCGCAGGGAAGACGGATTGTTACAGCTTCATCTGCTCACTGACGTAATCGAGAAAACAGGTGATCCGCGAGGCCAGCGCGGTGTTGCGGTAGTACACCGCGTGAATCGGTTGTTGCACATCTACGGTGTGCGCTTCCAACACCTGCACCAACCTTCCCTCGGCGCGGTCCTGCGCCGTCATAAAGTCCGCTAGGCAAACAATTCCCGTGCCCTCCAAGGCCAGTTGCCGCAGCGTCTCGCCACTGGAGGCTTTGATGCTCGGCGTGATCGGCCAATTCAGCCCCATGGCATGGCGCAGCGGCCATTGGTTAAGGCTGTCGGGCTGGGTAAAGCCGAGCAGACTGTGTTCGCTTAGGTTTTCCACGCTAGTGGGGTGGCCATGGGCGTTGATGTAGCCGGGACTGGCCAACATCCGCAGTCGATTGCTGCCCAGTGGCCGCGCATGCAGGGTGGAGTCGCGCAATGGGCCGATACGGATGGCCAGGTCGGTGCGCTGTTCGATCAGGTCGATGATCTGGTCGCTGCTGTGCAGTTCCAGCTCAATCTCCGGATACAACGCGCGAAAGCCTGGCACCAGTGGCACGATCACGTGCAGGACAAACGGCGAGGCGGCGTTGACCCGCAGGCGCCCGGCCGGGCGTTGGCGGCGCAGGGCCATCTGCTCTTCGGCTTCTTCCACGCTGGCGACGATTTTGCGCGCCTGGTGCAAAAAGGCCTGGCCCTCTTCGGTCAACTCCAGGCGCCGCGTGGTGCGTTGCAACAAGGTGACTTCGAGCTTTTCTTCCAGCCGGCTCAGCGCGCGGCTAACCCCCGAGGTCGTTTGCCCAAGTTGCTCGGCCGCTGCGGTAATTGAGCCGCTATCGACTACCGTAGTGAAAGCGAGCAGTTCGTCGAGGGTGGTTTTCATTGTTGACCCTGAGTCAATGGATGAGCCGTAACGGCTGCGCGTGGTGCAGGAGTGTGACCCGGAATTCAAGTTGAGTACCAGTTGTTCGGCTGAAAGAGTGGCTTGGATGGCGAACTC
>NZ_JBBNAH010000501.1:0-2387 GCF_037994325.1 Pseudomonas sp. | reverse complement strand
AGCCAATGTCTGGCTCCGCTGGTGTGATTGTGCCGCCGGTTGGCTACCTGCAACGTCTGCGTGAAATCTGCAGCCAGCACAACATCCTGCTGATTTTTGACGAAGTGATCACCGCATTTGGGCGTATGGGCAAATGGTCCGGCGCCGAATTCTTTGGTGTGACCCCGGACATCATGAACGTGGCCAAGCAGATCACGAACGGCGCCATTCCCCTGGGCGCAGTGATCGCCAACCGCGAGATCTACCAGACCTTTATGAACCAGCCTTCGCCTGAGCATATGGTCGAGTTCACCCACGGCTACACCTACTCCGCTCACCCGGTTGCTTGCGCCGCCGGCCTGGCGTCGCTGGAGCTGCTCAAGCGCGAAAACCTGGTGCAGCAATCGGCCGAGCTGGCGCCGCACTTCGCCAAGCTGCTGCATGGTGTGAAAGGCGCCAAGCATATTGTCGATATCCGCAACTGCGGCCTGGCTGGTGCAATTCAACTGGCGCCGCGTGATGGCGACCCGGTGATCCGTCCGTTCGAAGCCGGTATCAAACTGTGGAAAGCTGGTTTCTACGTGCGCTTTGGCGGCGACACCCTGCAATTCGGGCCAACCTTCAACGCCAAAGTCGAAGACCTCGACCGCGTGTTCTCCGCCGTGGGCGATGCCCTCAACAGCGTGGATTGATAACGATGACCCAGCGCGTGCCAGCCGTACCTACCGTACAAGTCGACAACGATGAGGTGATCGTTACCGAGTGGCGCTTTAGCCCCGGTAGCGAAACCGGCAAGCACCTGCATGGCTACGACTATGTCGTGGTGCCGATGACCGACGGCCTGCTGCTGTTGCAAACCCCTGAGGGCGAGAAACACGCGCCCCTGGTGGCCGGCCAGGCGTACTTTCGCAAAGCCGGGGTTGAGCACAATGTGATCAACGCCAGCGACCACGAAATCGTCTTCATCGAAACCGAAATTAAGTAAGCCAGGGACAGGGGAACTCCTGCCCAAGAATTCGATAACGGAGTTTTGTATGAGCACCATCCAGCATTTGATCAACGGCGAGCTCGTCACCGATACCGGTCGCACTGCCGATGTGTACAACCCGTCCACCGGCGAAGCGATTCACAAGGTGCCACTGGCCAGCCGCGCCACCATTCAACAAGCCATCGACGCCGCTAAAGCGGCATTCCCGGCTTGGCGCAACACCCCGGCCGGCAAACGTGCCCAAGTGATGTTCCGCTTCAAGCAATTGCTGGAGCAGAACGAAGCCAAGATCTCGCAGATGATCAGCGAAGAACACGGCAAAACCCTGGAAGACGCCGCGGGCGAACTGAAGCGCGGTATCGAAAACGTTGAATACGCCTGCGCCGCCCCGGAAATTTTGAAAGGCGAATACAGCCGCAACGTGGGTCCGAACATTGATGCCTGGAGCGACTTCCAGCCATTGGGCGTAGTGGCCGGTATCACCCCATTTAACTTCCCGGCCATGGTGCCGTTGTGGATGTACCCGCTGGCGATCGTCTGCGGTAACTGCTTTATCCTCAAGCCGTCCGAGCGTGACCCAAGCTCCACCCTGTTTATCGCGCAGCTGCTGAATGAAGCCGGCTTGCCTAAAGGCGTGATGAACGTGGTGCATGGCGACAAAGAAGCAGTGGATGCGCTGATTCAGGCCCCGGAAGTCAAAGCCCTGAGCTTTGTCGGATCGACGCCAATTGCCGAATACATCTACGCCGAAGGCACCAAGCGCGGCAAACGCGTTCAAGCCCTAGGCGGCGCGAAAAACCACGCCGTTCTGATGCCCGATGCCGATCTGGACAACGCCGTTAGCGCCTTGATGGGTGCTGCTTATGGTTCGTGCGGCGAGCGCTGCATGGCCATTTCGGTAGCCGTGTGTGTGGGTGACCAAATCGCCGATGCGCTGGTGAGCAAAATCGTTCCGCAAATCCAGGCGTTGAAAATTGGCGCTGGCACCTCGTGCGGTCTGGACATGGGCCCACTGGTAACCGCCGCTGCCCGCGACAAAGTTGCTGGCTACATCGACGCTGGCGTAGCGGCTGGCGCCAAGCTGCTGGTCGACGGCCGCAACCTGAAAGTCGCCGGTAACGAAGACGGCTTCTTCTTGGGCGGCAGCCTGTTCGACAACGTTAAAACCGACATGACCATCTACACCGACGAGATCTTCGGCCCAGTGCTGTGCATCGTCCGTGTCGGCAGCCTTGAAGAGGCTATGCAGTTGATCAACGACCACGAATACGGCAACGGCACCTGCATCTTTACCCGCGACGGTGAAGCGGCTCGGCTGTTCTGCGACGAAATCGAAGTGGGCATGGTCGGCGTTAACGTACCGTTGCCAGTACCGGTCGCTTACCACAGCTTTGGCGGCTGGAAACGCTCGCTGTTTGGC
>NZ_JBBNAH010000500.1:0-4769 GCF_037994325.1 Pseudomonas sp. | reverse complement strand
TTTCTGGAAGTTTTCTGCTTGGGCTTCGGCTTTGGTTTCGAAGTTCATCTGGGTCAGCTTGCTGACCCCGTCCACCAGTTCGGCGACGGTTTCGCCAAATTGCGCGGTAAGCGCTTCTTTGGCGATGCCGGTGTCTTCAATAACGTCATGCAGCATCGCCGCCATCAGGCTCTGATGGTCCATGTGCATGTCGGCGAGAATATTGGCCACCGCAAGCGGGTGGGTTACGTAGGCTTCACCGCTGCGTCGACGTTGGCCGTCGTGGGCTTGCTCTGCGTAGAAGTAGGCGCGGCGAACCAGGTTGACCTGTTCGCCGCCCAGGTAGGTCGAAAGCCTTTCGGCGAGGGCGTCTATGCTCGGCATGGGTTGACCCCCTGCCAAGCGTTTTCGCGTGCCTTAGGACTTCGACCGGGCATAGGCTTAGAGGGCCTCGTTGGCCTCTTCCTCGAATGTGGCAAAGAGCGGCTCTTCGTCGACGATTTCTTCTTCGGCGATAACGTCGTAGTTAATCAGGCCAGCAGCAATTTCACGCAGGGCAACGACGGTAGGCTTGTCGTTTTCCCAAGCTACTTTCGGCTCTTTGCCGCCGGTAGCGAGTTGGCGGGAGCGCTTGGTAGCGAGCATGACCAGCTCGAAGCGGTTATCAACGTTGTCCAGGCAGTCTTCAACGGTAACGCGGGCCATGGTATTCCTCGTAGCGACAAATAAGGTAAGAGCGGAAATCTTTAGCCCGGTTGGGCGAACGAACTGTGCAGTCTAAAAAATAACCAGCTGTTAGGGAAGCGAAGATTTTCCCGCAGCGCCTGACGGCTGGTTTTCGGCCTTAAGCGAGCAGTTCCGTCAGCAAGGTGCTGTGGCGCTGCTGCTGCACATCTTGACGCAGGTTATTGGCGCGGAAAATAGCTTTCAAGTCCGCCAGGGCCGCCGCGAAGTCGTCGTTGATCACCAGGTGATCGTATTCGACGTAGTGGCTCATTTCGCTGACGGCTTCGCGCATACGTGTTTCGATAATCTCGTCACTATCCTGGCCACGGTTGTTCAGGCGCTGGCGCAGTGCTTGTTGGCTTGGCGGCAAAATAAAGATTGAGCGCGCCTCCGGCAGCAGGCGACGTACTTGTTGCGCACCTTGCCAGTCGATTTCCAGAATCAGATCAAAGCCTTCGGCGAGGGTCTTCTCTAGCCAGCGCTGCGAGGTGCCGTACAAATTGCCGAACACTTCGGCGTGCTCGAGAAAGTCGTTGTGCTCAAGCATCTGTAGGAAGTTTTCGCGGCTGACGAAGTGGTAGTTCACCCCATCCGTTTCACCTGGGCGCATGGCGCGGGTGGTGTGCGAAACCGAGACGCGAATATGCGGTTCAGCCTCGATCAACGCATTGACCAGACTGGTTTTACCGGCGCCCGAGGGCGCGGAAATAATGTAGAGAGTGCCTTTGCTGGCGTGCATGAGAGGGTCCGCCTTACTCGATGTTCTGTACTTGTTCGCGCATTTGTTCGATCAGCACCTTGAGGTTAACTGCTGCCTGCGTGCTGCGCGTGTCGAAGGCTTTGGAGCCCAGGGTGTTGGCTTCGCGGTTGAGTTCCTGCATAAGGAAGTCCAGGCGCCGCCCGGCAGCACCACCGGCTTTTAATACGCGGCGCACTTCGCTGACGTGAGTAACTAAGCGATCAAGCTCTTCGGCAACATCGCTTTTTTGCGCGAGGATTACCAACTCCTGCTCCAAGCGCTGCGGATCAAGCTCCACCTGCATCTCAGCGGTACGGTCGAGCAGCCGCTGGCGTTGGGCGCCAAGCATATGCGGCACCAGCTCGCGCAGGTTGGCGACTTCTTCGCCAATGTTGTCCAGGCGGTCGTTGAGCAATTTGGCCAGCTCGGCGCCTTCGCGGCCGCGTCCAGCTTTGAGCTCATTGAGCGCATCGTTAAACAGTGCCAGGGCGGCGCTATTAAGGGCTTGTGGGTCAGCAGCATCGGCGACTAGCACGCCCGGCCAGGCCAGAACTTCTAAAGGATTCAGCGGCGCCGGCGAGCTGATCAGGGCGGCCACGCTTTCAGCGGCGGCAACTAACTGTGCGGCGCGGTCTCGATCAACTTGCAGCGGCTTACCGGCAGTTTCTTCGGTATAGCGCAGCGTGCATTCCACCTTGCCGCGCGACAGGCCCTGGCGCAGCGCATCACGTACGCCGCCTTCGAGGTCGCGGAACGACTCCGGTAGGCGCAGGTGCGGCTCCAGGTAGCGGTGGTTAACCGAGCGCAGTTCCCAACTCAGCGTGCCGTTGGCAGTGGCCCGCTCGACGCGGGCGAAGGCGGTCATGCTGTGCACCATGGGAGGACCTCGCAAATAGGACGATATCAGCAGGCCGAGGAAAAACGCCGCCGTTAAGTGGCGATTTCGCACGGACTATAAAGGCGCAGGATTGTAGCGCAGTGCGCCCTTACCTCCCAATTTGGCGTGTGAGTGGCGCGCCAGGCCCCTATAATGCCGAGCAGATTTCCCGTCCCGAATAGGTATTCCTGATGAAACGTCCGAGTGGCCGTGCCGCTGACCAGCTGCGCTCGATCCGCATCACCCGCAACTACACCAAGCATGCCGAGGGTTCTGTACTGGTGGAGTTTGGTGACACCAAAGTGATCTGCACGGTCAGTGTGGAAAATGGCGTACCGCGTTTCCTAAAGGGGCAGGGTCAAGGTTGGTTGACCGCCGAATACGGCATGCTGCCGCGCGCTACCGGCGACCGTAACCAGCGTGAAGCCAGTCGCGGCAAACAAGGCGGCCGCACCCTGGAAATTCAACGTTTGATTGGTCGCTCACTGCGCGCCGCGTTGGATATGTCCAAGCTGGGCGAAGTGACCTTGTACGTCGACTGCGATGTCATCCAGGCCGACGGTGGTACCCGTACCGCATCCATTACCGGCGCCATGGTGGCGGTGATCGACGCGCTGAAAGTAATCAAAAAGCGTGGCGGTCTGAAAGGCGGCGACCCGCTGAAGCAGATGATCGCTGCGGTATCGGTGGGTATGTACCAGGGCGAACCGGTGCTTGACCTCGACTACCTGGAAGACTCTGCCGCCGAGACGGATCTCAATGTGGTGATGACCAGCCAAGGCGGTTTCATTGAAGTACAAGGCACTGCCGAAGGCGCACCATTCCAGCCGGAAGATTTGACCGCCATGCTTGCCCTGGCGCAAAAAGGCATGACTGATCTGTTCGAAATTCAACGTGTTGCTCTGGCCGACTAAGTCAGGTCAACCACAACCCGCAGTCCAAGGAGGAACAGCATGACCGAAGAACTGGAACCCGTTTTGACGCCGAGTAAAGACGCGCGGCAATGGGCAATGTTTTGTCACTTTGCGGCATTTTTGGGCATGGTGTTTCCCTTCGGGAATCTGCTCGGGCCGCTGATTGTTTGGCAGTTGAAGAAGGAAACCGATCCTTTTGTCGACGACCAGGGCAAGGAGGCGCTGAACTTCCAGATCACCGTCGCCCTGGCCATGCTGGTGTGCTTCCTGCTGATGTTCGTGGTGATCGGCGTGTTTTTGATCTGGATCGTTGGCGTTGCGGCTCTGGTGTTAACCATCATTGCCGGCATCAAGGCCAATGAGGGCAAGGCCTATCGTTATCCGTTTTGCTTGCGCTTGGTGAAGTAAGCTTTTTGCAGATGTAAAAAAGCCGGCGTGAAAGCCGGCTTTTTTTCGTCTGTTGGTAGGGTACGCACACCCTATACGCTGAGCGTCCAGTCGTAGTCCACGATCAGCGCAGCATGCTGCGAGAAGCGCGGCTGACGCGGCAAGCGCGCACCACGCACAAAGCGGCGCAGGCCCGTGGTCAACAACTGATAGTCGTAGCGATAGCCCAGGTTAAGCAGTTCGGCTTGTTCGCTATTGGGCCACCAACTGAACTGATCGCCTTCGCGGTTCACTTCGCGCAGGGCGTCGACATAGCCCATGGTGCCGACGATCTCGTCCATCCACGCCCGTTCGGGCGCCAGAAAGCCCGGCTCCTGCTGGCAGTCACGCCAGTTTTTTACGTCCAGCTTCTGGTGCGCCACGTACAGTGAGCCGCAATAGATGTACTCGCGGCGCTTACGACGTTGCTTATCCAGATACTGGGCGAAGTCGTCCATAAACTTGAATTTCTGATTCAAGTTTTCGTCGCCGTTCTGCCCCGTTGGCAGCAGAAGCGTGGCGATGCTTACTTTGTCGAAATCGGCCTGCAGATAGCGCCCGTAGCGATCAGCTGTCTCGAAACCGAGCCCACTGATCACCGCCTTGGGTTGCAATCGCGAGTACAGCGCCACACCACCTTGGTCTGGAACTTCTGCGTCGCTGGCATAGAGGAAATAGCCATCCAATTGGAGGGCTGGGTCGTCCAGTTCAAAGGCGGAGGCACGGGTGTCTTGCAGGCAGATGACGTCGGCATTCTGCGCTTGCAGCCAACTGAGCAAACCTCGCTCGACTGCAGCCTGAATACCATTCACGTTCACACTGATGATCCGCATAAATGGCCCCCAAAAACACGTGCGTGTATGATACCCGAGCTCATCCTTATTAGCTAAACCCACAGCTAAATCCGTGTCTTTTGGGGCTTTTATGCAGGCGTACCAGCGCGACTTTATTCGTTTTGCCATCGAGCGCGGCGTGCTGCGCTTTGGTGAGTTCACCCTCAAGTCCGGGCGTACCAGCCCCTATTTCTTCAATGCCGGTCTGTTCAACAGCGGTTCAGCGTTGGCTCAGCTCGGACGTTTTTACGCTGAGGCGATAGTCGCCAGCGGCA
>NZ_JBBNAH010000499.1:0-3016 GCF_037994325.1 Pseudomonas sp. | reverse complement strand
TTCAGTCGGTTAGAATACCGGCCTGTCACGCCGGGGGTCGCGGGTTCGAGTCCCGTCCGCTGCGCCATTATTTGCCAACGACGACCTTGTCGGCGTTGAGATCCTCCAGCCAACCAGGGCGGTCGATCAGAAGCAGCACTGTTTTACGTTGTACCGGACGCAAGTCCACCGACACGCAGCGGTAGTTCAGTCGGTTAGAATACCGGCCTGTCACGCCGGGGGTCGCGGGTTCGAGTCCCGTCCGCTGCGCCATATACGAAACCCTTGGATCGAAAGGTCCAAGGGTTTTTTATTGGCCGCGATAAAGTCCGTGGAAGTGGGTTCGTTCATTTATTAGTCATCTGCAGGCTTTAGGCTTTCCGGACCACCGACAGATAGATGAGCGAGCACAAGCCAATGGACGATTACCAAGAAGAGCTACTGGAATACCGCGCTGAGCAGGAAGAGTCTGCCGATGGTGTGGAAGACGCGACCGAGCTGTAAGGCTGCGTTTGGGCTGCACCTCACCCTGGTCCTCTCCCCAGAGGGGCGAGGCGACTAAAGCGAATCGGTGCTTGGGCCGTCTGGCGCGATTGAGCTCCCCTCGCCCGCTTGCGGGAGAGGGACTGGGGGAGAGGGCTGGATACAGCACACTTACCCCGCCTTACGCTGCTCGCGCCGAAACTCCCCCGGCGTTTTGCCAGCCCAGCGTTTAAACGCCCGTTGAAACGCCTCCGCCGAAGCAAACCCGAGCAAATAGGCAATCTCGCCGAAGGCCAATTCCGTATCGCGGATATAGGCCATGGCCAAGTCCCGGCGCGTGTCATTAAGAATGGCGCGGAACTGTGTGCCTTCTTCGGCCAGCTTGCGGCGCAACGTCCAGGTCGGTAGTTGCAGGCGATTGGCGACTTCTTCCAGGTCGGGCTCGCGACCGTTCAATAGCGGCCCGAGCAACTGGCTGATGCGCTCGCGCAAGCTGCGGGTGCGGGTCAGTTGTTCCAGCTCGCGCTCGCAAATCTCCAGCAGGTGACGCCAGGTGCTCGGGCAATGCTCGGGATTGCGCAAGGCCAGGGAGGCTTGGTTCAGGCGCAGTTGGTTGGTGCTGCTGGAGAAGTCCACCGGGCAATTGAAGAGCGCACCGTACTGCTCGGCATAGCTGGTGGCAGGAAACTCGATCTCGACTTTTTCCACCGACAACGGTTGCCCGGCCAGCGCGCCCAACTGCGCGGCCCAGCCGGCCAGCACTGAGTCGACCACAAAGCGGTTATAGGCGTTATAGGGGTTGATCGAATAGAAGCGCAGCCAGGCGCCGCGCGTGTCTTCGTGAAAGCTCGATTGCCCGCGGTAGTTGTAGGCGTACAGCGGTTCAAAGCGGATCAGCGCCCGCGCCGCTTCGCGCACGGTGGGCGCCTGCGCGGCGGTAACGCCGGCCAAACCCACCTGGCTAAGGCGTGTATGCACGCCCATGCTCAAACCCAAGCCGGCATCGCCGCTCAGTTGAATGGCGGCATGGCCCAGGCGCATATAGCGCGGGATGGAAAGGCGTGCGCGGGGCTCGGCCAGGCGGGCGTTATCCAGGCCGTATTGTTCCAGCAGCGGGATCGGGTCGTGGCCGGCAACGCGCAGGGCATCCGCCAGCCCGTGGACAAAGCCCACCGACAGATCGCCTAAGCGCACGCGCACGGGTTTCATCGTTTACAGCCAGATATTCAGCAGGCGACCACCGTGGCCGCCCTCGGGCACCACGCCCAGCGCCGGGCCATTGATCAGGGAGCTGTGGCCGCTGGTGCGCAGATCCCATAACTGGCCGCGCAAAAATACGCGCATGGCGATGTGTGCGCCGTTGGCGGTATCCCAGGGCGGCGACGAGTCGCCAGTGCCCGTCATAAATGCAGGCACGACAAGCAACTGCGCATCTTGCGTGCGCAATTGCGCATAACCGTCTGGCTGCTCACTGTCGGCACCCATCAGCACGCCCAAGCGCCCGGCTGGCGTGTCGAGCACGCGCAAGTCGCTGCCCGCTGCCGCAGCGCTGAAGCCCCGTTCGACGTCAGTCAGGTAAACCTTGCCCTGTGGCTGCCCCAGCGGGGTGCCGTCGCTGCCGAATACCAGGCTGACGTTGTACAGCGGACCATCGCCTACCACTAACTGGCCGGCTTCCACGCGCGGTTCGGGCAGCACGATGGAGCCGGCCACCAAGGTGATGCCGAAGTCTTTGGCCAAGCCACCGAACACGTGCTGATAGTCGCGGGCCATCTCGGCGCTTTTCATCCGCAGCAGGGCGTCTTGCAGGCGGTTTTCACCCTTGGCAAACAGCAGGGCGCGGCTGAGCTTCAGCGGGTTGCTGGCGGCCAGCCAGGTCATCGCGTTGTTGATGCTGTGGGCTTGATAGACCTCGGCCTTTTCGCCGCTGATCAATAGCCAGGTGCCGATATGTTCCGGCAGCACAGCGACGGTTTTGCCATTGAGCAAACCTTCGTCACGGGCCTTGTGCAGATAGGCAGCGAGCTTGAGGCGCAGCAATTCAACGCTGTGGTAATCGCCGGAAAACATCTCCGGCTGAATGCCTAGCAAGTTGCCGTTGGCGCCGGGAAGCCCCTGGTTCAGCGCCACTTCGCTGCGCAGGTCCGAGAGGTAATGGCTGTCGGTGGGTAAGTCGGTCCACAGCGCATAGGCGCCGAGGACGATAAAGGCAAAGCAGGCGAGGGTGTAGCCGAATAGTTTGCGCATGGTCATGGGCGTGCGGAATTAGGCCCTAAGGGTAGGGGGCCGAACGGCGCTTGCCAAGTCGCGCTGCGCGTTTGGATCAATAACTTGTCACTTCTGATCATTGAGAGGGGCTCTCTGGCTCTTTATCGTCTGCGCATAACTGACCGCTGCCCGATCAGGTTTCTCGAGGCAGCGGCATTTCGTGCATTAACCGTCTGATGTGGAGCTATCTATGACCGCCGCTCAATTCCCGCACCTGTTGGCCCCGCTGGATCTGGGGTTTACCACCCTGCGTAACCGCACCCTGATGGGCTCCATGCACACTGGG
>NZ_JBBNAH010000498.1:0-6862 GCF_037994325.1 Pseudomonas sp. | reverse complement strand
CAAAAGACAGAGCCTCGTTGAACATCGGCAGGGTTTTTTCCAGGTTGATGATGTGAATCTTGTTGCGCGCGCCGAAAATGTACTTGCCCATTTTCGGGTTCCAGTAACGGGTCTGGTGGCCGAAGTGCACACCGGCCTTCAGCATATCGCGCATATTGACTTGGGACATGATAGTTCCTTGATAAGTCGGGTTAGGCCTCCACGTATCCCAATGACCAACCCCCAGCTAGCTCTAGTTGTAGAGAACTGCTGAGAGGCACCCAGGCCATCGTGTCGATACGTGTGTGGGGTTTAAGCTTTCAGGCTAGTGCCCGGAAAGCGGCGCATTTTATACCACAGCACACGGGCAAACGGAACCCGCAAGTGCGCCGAAACCTGGCAACTGATCGGACACAAATGCCCCACTACTATAAGGAAAGCACCTTACGCCTGTAGGGATCGCCCCAGCGGCTAGATAGTTAGGCAGCTCTGAATGCTAGAATCGCGCTTTCCGTATTTTTACCGAGCGCCAACCGGGCGCTGAGAGAGCTTGCATGACCGTCACCATCAAGACGCCCGAAGAAATCGAAAAAATGCGCGTTGCCGGCCGCCTGGCCAGCGACGTGCTGGAAATGATCGCGGAACACGTTAAACCTGGCGTGACCACCGAAGAGCTCGACCGCATCTGCCACGACTATATCGTCAACGTTCAGCAAGCCATCCCTGCGCCGCTGAACTACAAGGGCTACCCCAAGTCGATCTGCACCTCGATCAACCACGTGGTCTGCCACGGCATTCCTAATGAAAAGCCGCTCAAAGATGGCGACACGCTGAATATCGACGTCACCGTGATCAAAGACGGCTACCACGGCGACACCAGCCGTATGTTCCATGTCGGCACCGTGCCGGTCTGGGCCGAGCGCCTGTCGCAGGTCACTCAAGAGTGCATGTACAAGGCCATTGAGTTGGTGAAGCCGGGCTGCCGCCTGGGCGATATCGGCGAAGTGATTCAAAAGCACGCGGAAAAGAACGGCTTCTCGGTGGTGCGTGAGTTCTGCGGCCATGGCATCGGCAAGGTATTCCACGAAGAGCCGCAAATTCTGCATTACGGTCGTGCCGGCACCGGCATGGAGCTCAAAGAGGGCATGACTTTTACCATCGAGCCGATGATCAACCTGGGCAAAGCCGACACCAAGGTGCTGGGCGATGGTTGGACCGCCATCACTAAAGACCGCAAGCTTTCGGCGCAGTGGGAACACACCCTGGCAGTAACCGCTACCGGCTATGAGATTTTTACCCTGCGTGCCGATGACACCATCGCCCGCACCTCGGCCTGATCGCGGGCCAAACGTTGCCCCGACTGCCCTCTATATAAAGAGAAGGAAAGCTGCTGAATGCCGCAGGTGGATCCCGAGTTGTTCGACCGCGGCCAGTTCCAGGCGGAACTGGCGCTGAAAGCCAGCCCTATCGCGGCGTTCAAAAAAGCCATTCGCAACGCCCATGAAGTGCTCGACCAGCGCTTTAAAGAAGGCCGCGAAATACGCCGCCTGGTGGAGGACCGCGCCTGGTGCATCGACCAGATCCTGCGTGAAGCCTGGGCCCAGTTTGACTGGAGCGAAGACGCCGATATCGCCCTGCTGGCCGTGGGCGGCTACGGCCGTGGCGAGCTGCACCCCTACTCCGACATCGACCTGCTGCTGTTGCTCGACAGCGCTGACCACGAAATCTTTCGCGACTCCATCGAACGTTTCCTCACCCTGCTATGGGACATCGGCCTGGAAGTGGGGCAAAGCGTGCGCTCGGTGGATGAGTGCGCCTCCGAGGCCATCGCCGACCTCACCGTGGTCACCAACCTGATGGAAAGCCGCACCATTGCCGGCCCTGAGCGCTTGCGCCAGCGCATGATCGAGGTGACCAACAACACCCGCATGTGGCCGAGCAAGGAATTCTTTCTGGCCAAGCGCGATGAGCAGACCGCCCGCCACGCCAAATACAACGACACCGAATACAACCTGGAGCCCAACGTTAAAGGCTCGCCCGGTGGCCTGCGCGATATCCAGACCATTCTCTGGGTGGCACGCCGGCATTTCGGCACGCTAAACCTGCATGCCATGGTCGGCCAAGGCTTTCTATTGGAAAGCGAGTCGGTGCTGCTGGCCTCGTCCCAGGAATTCCTCTGGAAGGTGCGCTACGCCCTGCATATGCTCGCCGGCCGCGCCGAAGACCGTTTGCTGTTCGACCACCAACGCGCCATTGCCGCCCTGCTGGGTTTTGAAGACAGCAACGGCAAGCTGGCCATCGAACACTTTATGCAGAACTACTACCGCGTGGTGATGAGCATCTCCGAGCTTAGCGAGTTGGTGGTGCAGCACTTTGAAGAAGTGATTTTGCGCAGCGGCGAGCCCAGTCAGGTGCTGCCGATCAACAACCGCTTTCAGTTGCGTGACGGCTATATCGAAGTCACCAGCGCCAGCGTATTCAAACGCACGCCGTTCGCCATTCTCGAAGTCTTTGTGCTGATGGCGCAGAACCCCGAAATCAAAGGCGTGCGTGCCGACACCGTGCGCCTGCTGCGCGAACACCGGCACCTGATCGACGACGACTTTCGCAACGACATCCGCAACACCAGCCTGTTTGTTGAGCTGTTCAAATGCGAGATCGGTATTCACCGCAACCTGCGCCGCATGAACCGCTACGGCATTCTTGGCCGCTACCTGCCGGAGTTCGGCGATATCGTTGGGCAGATGCAGCACGACCTGTTCCACATCTATACCGTCGATGCGCACACGCTGAACCTGATCAAACACCTGCGCAAACTGCAGTACACGCCGATCTCCGAGAAATTCCCGCTGGCCAGCAAGCTGATGGGCGTGTTGCCCAAGCCCGAGCTGATCTACATGGCCGGCCTGTACCACGACATCGGCAAAGGCCGTGGCGGCGATCACTCGGAACTGGGCGCAATCGACGCCGAGGCCTTCTGCGTGCGCCACCAATTGCCGGTGTGGGATACGCGTTTGATTGTCTGGCTGGTGCAACACCACCTGGTGATGTCGACCACCGCCCAGCGCAAAGACTTGTCCGACCCGCAGGTGATCCACGACTTCGCCCAATTGGTGCACGACCAAACGCACCTCGACTACCTCTACGTGCTCACCGTCGCCGATATCAACGCCACCAACCCGACGCTGTGGAACTCTTGGCGCGCCAGCCTCTTGCGCCAGCTCTATAGCGAAACCAAGCGCGCCCTGCGCCGCGGCCTGGAACACCCGGTAGACCGCGAAGAGCAGATCCGCCAAACACAAAATGCTGCGCTGGATATTCTGGTGCGCAGCGGCACCGACCCGGACGATGCCGAGCAGTTGTGGTCGCAGTTGGGCGATGACTATTTCCTGCGCCATACCGCAGGCGATGTGGCCTGGCACACCGATGCCATCTTGCAACACAGCTCCGCCCACGACCCGCTGGTACTGATCAAAGAAACCACCCAGCGCGAGTTTGAAGGCGGTACGCAGATCTTTATTTACGCGCCGGACCAGCACGACTTCTTCGCCGTAACCGTGGCCGCCATGGACCAGCTCAACCTGAACATCCATGACGCCCGGGTCATCACCTCCACCAGCCAGTTCACCCTCGACACCTATATCGTGCTCGACGCCGACGGCGGCTCGATTGGTGACAACCCCGCACGCATCAAGGAAATCCGTGAAGGCCTGGTCAATGCCCTGAGCCACCCGGACGACTACCCGGCGATCATCCAGCGCCGCGTGCCGCGCCAGCTCAAGCATTTCGCCTTTGCCCCGCAGGTGATCATTTCCAACGACGCCTCGCGCCCGGTCACCGTGCTGGAACTGACCTCGCCGGACCGTCCGGGCTTGCTTGCGCGCATCGGCAAAATCTTCCTCGACTTTGACCTGTCGCTGCAAAACGCCAAGATCGCCACCCTGGGCGAGCGCGTGGAAGACGTGTTTTTTGTCACCGATGCGCACAACCAGCCGTTGTCCGATCCCGACCTGTGTGCCCGCTTGCAGGAGGCGATCATCCAGCAACTGTCCGACGCCGACGGCAACCGGGTCGAACTCTCCCGAATCAGTATTTGAATAGCGACGTGCGCCCATGAATGACGCCCTGAACAACCTGCAGCCCTACCCCTTTGAAAAGCTCCGCGCGTTGCTGGCCGATGCCCAGCCGCCGGCCGCGAAACGGGCCATTGCCCTGTCGATTGGCGAGCCTAAACACCGCTCGCCGGAGTTTGTCGCCAAAGCCCTGAGCGACAACCTCGACCAGCTTGCCGTGTACCCCACCACCTTGGGCATTGCAGCGCTGCGCGAAGCGATCGCGCACTGGTGCGAGCGCCGCTTTAATGTGCCGGCTGGTTGGCTGGATGCCGCCAAGCATGTGCTGCCCGTCAACGGCACCCGCGAAGCGCTGTTTGCCTTCACGCAAACCGTGGTGCAGCGCAGCGATAACGGCTTGGTGATCAGCCCCAACCCGTTCTACCAAATCTACGAAGGTGCCGCGTTGCTGGCCGGCGCCACGCCGCACTACCTGCCGTGCCTGGAAGAAAACGGTTTTAACCCTGACTTCGACGCCGTGCCGGCCGAGATCTGGCAGCGCTGCCAAATCCTCTTTCTGTGTTCGCCCGGCAACCCCACCGGCGCTCTGATTCCCCAGGACACGCTACAAAAGCTGATCAACCTGGCCGACCAGCACGACTTCGTGATTGCCGCCGACGAGTGCTACAGCGAGCTGTATTTCGACGAAGCCAACCCACCAGCCGGGCTGCTCAGCGCTTGCGCCGCCATGGGCCGTAGCGACTTCGCCCGCTGCGTGGTCTTCCACAGCCTGTCCAAGCGCTCCAACCTGCCGGGCCTGCGCTCAGGCTTTGTCGCTGGCGACGCCGCCATTTTGAAATCATTCCTGCTGTACCGTACCTACCACGGCTGCGCCATGCCGGTACAAACCCAGTTGGCCAGCGTGGCCGCGTGGAATGACGAAGCCCATGTACGCGCCAACCGCGACCTGTACCGGGAAAAATATGACGCCGTGCTGGATATTCTCGAACCCGTGATGGACGTCAAACGCCCCGATGGCGGCTTCTACCTGTGGGCCAAAACCCCAGGCGACGACGCCGAATTCACCCGTGATTTGTTCGCCCAGGAACACGTCACCGTAGTGCCAGGTTCCTACCTGTCGCGCGAAGTGAATGGTTTTAACCCAGGCGCTGGCCGTGTGCGTATGGCCCTGGTGGCACCGTTGGCCGAATGCGTGGAAGCGGCAACGCGAATCCGCGCGTTTATTCAGAACAAGGCAACCGCATGAGCATCACCCTCTACGGCATCAAAGCTTGCGACACCATGAAAAAAGCCCGCACCTGGCTGGACGAGCACCAGGTCGAGTATGCCTTTCACGACTACAAAGCCGTGGGCATCGACCGCGAGCACTTGCAGCAGTGGTGCAGCGAACACGGTTGGGAAAGCGTGTTGAACCGCGCCGGCACCACCTTTCGCAAATTGAGCGACGCTGACAAAAGCGACCTCGACCAAGCCAAGGCGATTGAACTGATGGTGGCCCAGCCCTCGATGATCAAGCGTCCGGTACTCGACCTGGGGGGCAAGACCCTGCTGGGTTTCAAGCCGGACGCCTATTCAGCCGCATTCAAATAAGCCGGCCCGCCCGGCAATTAAAAAACACCGTGACAGCCACAGCCCTATGGCGTGAGCCAGTCAGATCGACCTAATTCAGCAAGAGGAAACAGCATGTCCACTACCCTATTCAGCCTGGCCTTTGGTGTCGGCACCCAAAACCGCGAAGGCAACTGGCTGGAAGTGTTTTACGCGCAACCCCTACTTAACCCAGCGAGCGATCTGGTAGGCAAAGTCAGCGAAAAACTCGGCTACAGCGGCGGCAACCAAGCGATCAGCTTCACCAGCAACCAGGCCACCGAACTGGCCGACCTGCTGAAAAACATCGACAGCGCCCAAGCCGCGCTGCTCACCCGCCTGGCCGAAAGCCAACGCCCGCTGGTGGCCACCTTGCTGGCTGAAGACGCCGCGCTGACCTCCACCCCCGAGGCTTACCTCAAGCTGCACCTGCTCTCCCACCGCCTGGTTAAACCCCATGGCCTGAGCCTGGCCGGCATTTTCCCGCTGTTGCCTAACGTCGCCTGGACCAGCCAAGGCGCCGTCGACCTCAGCGAACTGGCCGAACGCCAACTGGAAGCGCGCTTAAAAGGCGAGCTGTTGGAAGTGTTCTCGGTGGATAAATTCCCGAAAATGACCGACTACGTAGTGCCGAGTGGTGTACGTCTGGCCGACAGCTCGCGTATCCGCCTGGGCGCCTACGTGGGCGAAGGCACCACCGTCATGCACGAAGGTTTTATCAACTTCAACGCCGGCACCGCAGGCCCTGGCATGATCGAAGGCCGTGTGTCCGCTGGCGTATTTGTTGGCAAAGGCTCAGACCTGGGCGGCGGTTGCTCGACCATGGGCACCTTGTCCGGTGGCGGCAATATCGTTATCAGCGTTGGTGAAGGCTGCCTGATCGGCGCCAACGCCGGTATCGGCATTCCATTGGGCGACCGCAACACCGTGGAGTCTGGCTTGTACATCACCGCCGGCACCAAAGTGGCGTTGCTCGACGACCAGAACCAACTGGTTAAAGTGCTCAAAGCCCGCGACCTGGCAGGCCAGCCCGACCTGCTGTTCCGCCGTAACTCGCAGACCGGCGCCGTAGAAGCCAAATCGCACAAAACCGCGATTGAGCTGAACGCCGCACTGCACGCGCATAACTGATACAACCACACCCTACGGATCAATCCGTAGGGTGTGCTGTGCGCACCAAGCGTTTTTCGCGCGTACCCCATGGTGCGCACAGCACACCCTAC
>NZ_JBBNAH010000497.1:0-4297 GCF_037994325.1 Pseudomonas sp. | reverse complement strand
GCATCAAACTGCCCATCGCATAGATCAGGCCTCCTGCGTCGTTCTTCATCATCAGTTTGCTACTGAGGTCGATGTCCATATCGCTGACGATATTGCCGGTGTTATCCAGCGCTTGATCGGCATGCATGATCAGTTTGCCTTTGCTTCTGATGTCGCCCGCTGTGTTGAGGTCAACGCCCGCGTTGATCGTCAGGTCGGCCGATGAGTAGAGTGAGCTGTGATCCTGAGTGGCCAAGCTAGCCCTGGCTGCCAAGGTGGCACCCCCGGCGAACAGCAACCGCGCGCCGCTCTTTATCTGCATATCCTGAGCAACGATGGCGGCAAAGCCTTGGGCCGCGAGGTAGCCGGCGTTGCTAAAGGTGGCGCCAATGTCCAGGCCCAGGTTGCCAAAGGCGAATGTTGACGCTGTAAGGCTGTTGCTTAGCGTATTGGCGACGATCACATCGGCCTTGCCGCCAAACACCTCCAAGGCGCCGGCCAGGGTGCTGGGCTGGTTACCCGTTACCTCGTTAAGAATGACCTGGGCACGCCGGCTGAGGTTGGCGTTCGCGCTGAGTGCGCCACCCAGTTGGCTGACTCCCGCCGCCAGGCTGTTGTTGAAGACCACGCCAGGTTTGTCGACGTGGAAGAGCTCAAAGCGATTGTGCGAAAGACCGTTGCTATCGGGGTTAGCAATGTTGATCACCGGCACGCCGCGCTCGGACTGCCCCACACTGGTTTGCTGGCTGGCGGCCGCAGCGGCGTCTACCTTTATTTCGGCCAGCGCTGGGCTGCTAGCCAACAGCACAAGGACCGTCAACGCAGGTTTAAGCGCAGAGCCGGAGCGTGGAAGAAATGGGTGTTGTGGACGAGCGGATAAGCGGAAATTCAAGGCAAGCTTGTGTCGATCCATGGCCAAACTCTTCGGGAGGTGTAGAACACCGAGTAAGGCTAAGGGCCATGGATTTTATGTATGCAGCCTCAATCTTTGCAGCGTGTCAGTTGCCTCTGTTGGCCTGCGGGATATCAGGTAGAAAACAGCACATTCGAGCTAACCCACAGCCCTACAACTGAATCTCAGCCAATGCACGGCGCAGTGGCGCATCGGAAATCTGCACGGCGCCGTGGAACGGGATATCCATGTCCAGAACCAGATAAACCGAGGCGGCGATCAGCAGCGCCGATACGGTGAACATACCGATCACCATCGGGTTGCGTGGCGCTCGGTAGCCAAAGCTGGCGTAGATAAGCGTCAGCCACGCGGCGAGCATGCCGATCAGTGGCAGAGGGATGTCACCTTCGGATTGCTCGACGATTTTCCAGCGCAGCTCCACCAACGACTGATACTGCTGGTTGATGTCTGCCAGCATGGTGCCGTGGTAGCGGTCGTGGGGTTTGATAGCGGCCAGCGCCACGCCGATGTCATCCAGGTGGGCGGCGGCGGGACTGGCGCGATGCTGTAGCGCTTCGTCGCCGCGATACGGGTTGGCGACCGCCTGTTCGACATACACAGTCAGATACTTGCGTGTGTCCCGGGTCTCGTCGCCGTAGGTTTTTAGCGAGCGGTCGAAAATGATCAGGCTGGTGGCATAGGCATGCATGTTGGCGTCAATCGCCTCAAAGGTGTTTTTCGCCGAGTTGATCATCAGGCCAAATACCAAGGAGGTCATGACCACAAAAATATTAGCCACCAAGCGCACGACGGTATTGGTTTCCTCGTCGCGGTGGCGGGAGGACAGCTTGGGGTAGAGGTGCATCATCCATAGGGATGCAAACAGCAAACAGAAAAAAATACCTACCGCAATCCAGATAGCACCCATGCGCTCGGTTCCAGCCCAGTAATGTTTGGCTAAAGGGGTACACGGGTTTTTTTAAAAGTGCAAAACAAAACACCGGCGCTGGGCCGGTGTTTTGTTTTCTGCGGCGCTTGCGCCTTAGAAACGGTACTTCGCTGAAGCGGTGATGCTGCGTGGCTCACCATAGGTCAGAGCGCCGTAGGCGTCGAAGACGTCGAGGTATTTCTTATCGGTGACGTTATCGGCGTTCAGCTGCGCGGAGAGATTTTCGGTGATCTCGTAACGCGCCATCAGGTTGACCAGGGCGTAGGAGCCCAAAGTGATTTTCTCGTTCACGCCTGCCGGGTTCTGGGCGTAGGTGTAGGTTGACGTTTGCCAGTTAACCCCGCCGCCGACGGTCAGCTTATTAAGCACGCCAGGCAGACGGTAGGTGGTAAAGGTGCGCAGCAGCTTGGTTGGGTACAGGGTGTTGGCCTTGTCGCCGTCTGAGTCTTTGACCTTGAACTGGGTGTAGCCCACCGAGGCGTTCCAGTCGGTAGCCAGTTCGCCAGAGACTTCCAGTTCAAAGCCCTTGCTGGTGACGTCGGCAGGGTCGTACGCAAAGCCTTGAGACGGGTTCGATGGGTTAATCAGTTCATCGGTTACTTGGCCCAAGTTGTCCTGCTTTATAAGGAAAATTGCCGCAGACGCGTTCAAACGGCCGTCAAGGAATTCGCCCTTAAGACCCATCTCGTTGCTCTCGCCGGTGATAGGGTCCAGCTGTTGGCCATTGGCGTCGGTTACCGACTGAGGTAGGAAAATTTCGGTGTAGCTGGCATAGGCTGAGAGGTTGTCGGTCAGGTCGTAGACAACGCCGACATAGGGCGTCAACTCATGATCGACGTCCATAGAGCTTGCATTGCCTGCTTCAAAACCGTTCTTCTCGTACCAGCTTTCACGCGCGCCAAGAATCACTTTCAAGTCGTCGGTCACGTTTAAACGGGTGGCGGCGAACGCCCCTTTTTGGCGGGTTTCGCTGGAGCCGTAATAGGTCGTTTGACCCCACTGCGGCTCGGGGTAGTTACCGTTGTAGGCATCGAAATTGGCCACGCTGAACGAGCCGGTTAGGGCGCTGCGCGAGTCCGCGCGGAACTCCTGTTTACTATCCGAATAACCGAAGGCCAAATCGTGCTCGCGGCCAAGCATCGAGAACGGCCCGCTGAAGCGAATGCTGTAGTCGTTCTGCGTGGTCTTGGTTTTATAGATCGCCGGGAACGCGCCCATCGGCGCGCTACCGTCCTGGCCAGGGTTGCCGGAGAGGTACAGCAGGGCCGAGTCAGACGTACGCTCGCCACGGGTGGCGCTCAAGTTCATCTGCCAGTCGTTGGCAAAGCGGTGATCCAGATTGACGAAGTAAGTCTCATAGGTGGTGTCCCATTTCGACCAGTCGGCCGAGGTCGTCTTCGAGCGGCCCCAGTCTGTGCGGCTGCCGTCGGCGTACCAGATCGGCAGGCCGCCCCACATTGGCGAGTCGGTCTTGGTTTTTTGCCGGCTCAAACCAAACCACAACGTGGTGTCGGGAGTCAGGTCGATATCCATGGTGCCGTAGAAGGTTTGGCTGCTGGTCGAGTTCATATCGATCCAGGAGTCGCCATCTTCTGTTTCCGTAACAAAGCGCCCGCGAATGGTCCCTTCGGAGTTCAGTGCACCCGCTACATCGGCCTTGAGGCCATAGGTGTCCCACGTGCCGCCACTGACTTCCACCGAGCCTTTCATATCCGTGCTGCTGGCGCGTTTGCGCACCATATTGATCGAGGCAGAAGGGTCGCCCGCACCGGTCATCAAGCCGTTGGCGCCACGCACCACTTCAACGCGGTCGTACATGGCCAAGCTGCCGAAAATCTCGCCGCTGCTCCACGGCTGCTCATAGATGGTTGGCACGCCATCAATCATCAGCGAGTTCAGTTCAAAACCACGGGCGTTAATCTGACCACGGTTGGTTTCGTAACGGTTGATCGACACGCCAGTGGCGTTATTCACCACATCGACGATGTTTTTCAGATTCTGGTCTTGTATGCGTTGCTGAGTCACAACGCTCACCGACTGCGGCGTTTCGCGAATCGACATGCTCAGCGGCGTGGCCGTGCGCGCCGCTTCGGTGGTGTAGGAGTTGGTGTCTTCGGTGACGGCGCTGCGTTCGCGCGTGGCGGTGCCGGAGATATCGATAGGCGCCAGGTCCACGGCGCCGGAGTTATCGGTCTGCGCTGCCTGCTCTGCCGCTTGCAAGCTAGGGGAGGCCAAGGCAATACCAACTGCCAACATGTGTACCGCGAGTGCTAAAGGACGAAGTGCTAGCGGCGAGCGCGGTGCGGTGGTGTTTTGTGAACACAGAGGGCTTTGGACGGGCATGTCGGACTCACGTTGGAATTGATGTTGTTTGCGAATCTATATCATACGCAGGCGGCATTGATTCTGAAACACTTGTCACGTGCTCTGATTTTGTTTTTGCAGCGTTTGCTATTTCTCGTTGTTCAACAGGGGGC
>NZ_JBBNAH010000496.1:0-6178 GCF_037994325.1 Pseudomonas sp. | reverse complement strand
CCCGTAACATTGTTGACGTGCTCGACGCCCAGCGTCAGCTGTACAGCTCGGTGCGCAACTACAACAACGCCCGTTACGACTACATCCTCGACAACCTGCGCTTGAAGCAGGCAGCAGGCACCTTGAGCCCGGCCGACCTGGAAACCCTGGCGCGCTTCCTCAAGCCGGACTACAACCCGGACAAAGATTTCCTGCCGCCAGACCTGGCACGTTCGGCTGAACAGAACCTCAGCGCCAAGCCGGATTATTGATCAGGCAATAACCGGCCACAGAAAACGCCCCGACTTGTCGGGGCTTTTTTATTGACGCGTCAGCACACCTGCGCCTCTATCCCCCAAGGGATATATACGCCCCCCACCCCCATTGTTAGTTTTCGTGCACAGCATAAGAACCAGCGAAGGGGCGAGCGGTGAGCGATTCCAGCCAAGCATTCGATATTGAGTTCCGTCAGGTGGTGAAGCGCTACGGCGCCACACCCGCCGTCAACGGCGTGAGCTTTCAAGTGCGCCGTGGCGCCTTCCACTCCTTTCTCGGCAGCTCAGGCTGCGGCAAAACCACCACGCTACGGATGATCGCCGGCTTCGAGCAGCCCTGCGAAGGTGAAGTGTTGCTGGCTGGCAAATCCGTTGCCGGCGTGCCGGCTTTCCAGCGGCCGGTGAATATGGTGTTTCAGAGCTATGCCCTGTTTCCCCACCTGAACGTGGCGGACAACATTGCCTACGGCCTGCGCTACCAAACCCCGCGCCCGGACAAAAAAGAGCAGCGCCGCCTCGCCGACGAAGCCTTGGAAATGGTCCGCTTAAGTGGCTACGGCCAGCGCAAACCGGGCGAGCTTTCCGGCGGCCAACAGCAACGTGTGGCGCTGGCTCGTGCCCTGGTCAACAAGCCCACCGTGCTGCTGCTCGACGAACCCCTGGCCGCGCTCGACCGCAAACTGCGCAAGGAAATGCAGTCCGAGCTGCTGCGTTTGCAGCGCGAAGTCGGCATCACCTTTGTGCTGGTGACCCATGACCAGGAAGAGGCACTGTCGATGAGCGACAGCATCAGCGTCATGCAGAACGGCGTGATCGTGCAGACCGCCAGCCCCGAGCAACTCTACGAAACCCCGGCCAGCCGCTACGTCGCGGACTTTATCGGTGAGTCGAATTTGTTTAACGGCACGGTGCGCCGCGTTGAGGGCGATTCGGTGGTGCTGGAAACCGCCCAAGGCCTACAGCTCACCAGCCCGCGCAGCCCGAGCGGCGCCAGCCTCAGTGCCCAGGTTGAGGGCTGCATTGCCGTGCGCCCGGAACTGATCAGCATCGCCGCCGCCAACACGCCATTGGCGCGTGAAATCACCCTTAACGGCCAAGTAGAAGACCGTATCTACCTGGGCAACCTCACCGAATACCGCGTTCGTACCGAACCCTTTGGCATCGTCTGCGTACGCGTGCCACGGGCGCGGGAACACCAGCAAGCCAGCTTTGAACACGGTGCTGCCGTGCGGATCGGCTGGGACCAGGCCAATGGCTTGGCGATGGGACTTTGATAGGCGCAGTTCGGCAGGTCCACCACTAAAAACCGACACGTTTAAGGGGAAGCACCATGGACAAAAAAGACTTCATCAAGACAATGCGTAGCTGGCAGAACGGTTCCATCACCCGCCGCGATTTCCTCGGCCGCACCGGCCTGGGCGTAGCCGCTGCCGTGGTCGCCAGCAATATGCCTGGCCTGCTCACCAGCTCCGCCTACGCCGCCGAAAAAGGTTCTATTGGCGACCGCGTAGCCCTGGCCACCTGGCCCAACTACCACAACGCCGCCAACCTTGAAGCCTTCGCCAGCCAGACTGGCGCCAAGGTGCAGATGAGCGTGTTTGGCTCCAACGAAGAAATGCTCGCCAAGCTGCAAGCCGGGGGTAGCGGGTGGGATGTGTTTGTGCCGACCAACTACACCATCAGCACCTATGTGGAACTGGGCCTGATTGAGCCACTGGACCTCTCGCGCCTGCCCAACTTCGACCCCAAGGCGTACGAAAAACGCTTTATGGAACAGGGCATCGTCAACGGCAAGGTCTACGCCGTGCCAAAGAACTGGGGCACCACTGGCTTTGTTTACGACAGCGACAAAATCAAAGGCAAACCGGCGTCGTGGAAAGAATTCTGGGAGTTGGCCAAAGGCCCGGCTACTGGCCGCGTGATGGTTCACGACTACCAACTGACTGCCATCGGCAACGCGCTGAAATCGTTCGGCTACAGCTTTAACTCCCTCGACGAAAAAGAACTGGCCGCTGCCGAGAAGCTGCTGATCGAAGTGAAGCCGCACCTGTTCGCCATCAACTCCGACTACCAGCCCTCCATGCGCAGCGGCGATGCCTGGATGTCGATGTGCTGGACCGGCGACGGCTCGCAACTGCACCGCGACCTGCCCAACCTGCAATTCACCCTGGGCAAAGAAGGCGGCGAACTGTGGAGCGACTTCTTCGCCATCCCCAAAGACGCCGAACACCGCGATGCGGCCTATGCCTTTATCAACTTCCTGCTCAACCCACAGGTGAACAAGCTGGAAGTCGAGGCCCACGGCTACCCGAGTGGCGACAAACGTGTCGACGCGCTGCTGCCAAAAGAAATGCTTAACGACCCGATTATGTACCCGGCGGCGGAGCTGCTCAGCACCTTGGAGTTTGGTGCGGCGGCGACCCTCACCAGCCCGGTGCGTGCCGAGTTGATGGCGCGGTTTAAAGCGGCATAAGCCAGTCCCCTCTGCGCGCTTGCGGGAGAGGGGGCTAACCGCGTGAGATGCAAAACTATGCCCAAGGATTCCCCCATGAACATAGCCGTTAGCGCACCGCTGCCTGCGGTGGCTGCAGCCGTGCCGAGCGCCAAGGCCAGCCTCGCCCGGCGTATCACCTGGCTGCTGCTGTTGCCCTCAACCCTATGGTTTGTGCTGCTGCTCTTGATGCCGCTGGTGGTCATTTTGGTCTTCAGCCTGGGTGAACGCAGCACGGTGGGTGGTTACAGCCCGGCATTTACCTTGGCCAATTACCTCAACCTCGCCTCGCGCGCCGCGGCGTTTAGCAACACCCTGGTGCTCGCGCCACTCGGCACGCTGGTGTGCCTGGTGGCCGCCTACCCACTGGCCTATTTCCTCGCGGTCAAGGTGCAGCGCAATCGCTCGCTATTGCTGACCCTGGTAATTGTGCCGTTCTGGACCAGCTTTCTGATCCGCACCTACGCGTGGATTTTTATCCTCAGCGGCAAAGGCATTCCGGCGCTGCTGGCCAGCCTGGGGCTGGACGATGTGCGCCTGATCAATACCCCAACGGCGGTGCTGATCGGCATCGTTTACGGCTACCTGCCGCTGATGGTGTTCCCCATTTACGTAAGCCTGGAAAAACTCGACAAGCGCCTGCTCGAGGCCTCCCACGACTTGGGTGCCGGCGCCTTTGAAACCTTTCGCCGCGTGACCCTGCCGCTCTCCGCGCCGGGGGTAATCACTGGGGCCATGCTGGTGTTTATCCTGCTGATGGGCGAATTCCTGATTCCGGCGATTCTCGGCGGCGGCAAGGTATTTTTTGTTGGCAACGCGCTGGTCGACCTGTTCCTGCAATCGCGCAACTGGCCGTTCGGCAGCGCCGTGGCCATGACCCTGGTGGCGATGATGCTGGCGATTATCGCGGTGTATCTGAAACTGGTGGCGCGCTACGGCGGCCGCCAGCAAGACGGGATGCTCTGAGATGAATGATAAAGCCCTGTTTCTACGCAGCTATTCGACCTCGGTGTACCTGTTTTTATATGCGCCTATCGCGCTGATCATGCTGTTCAGCTTTAACGCTGGGCGCAGTGGCTTGTCGTTTGAATGCTGCTCCACGCAGTGGTTTGGCAAGGCGTTTGGCAACCCCTTCATCATGGAAGCGCTGGGCAATAGCGCGTTGATTGCCTTGTGCTCGGCCTTGCTCGCGACGCTGTTCGGCACCCTGGCGGTGTTTGGTTTGCAGCGCGTCAGTGGGCGGGTGCGCATGGTGTTTGATGCGCTGACCTATTGCGCGATTATCGTGCCGGGCATTGTTATCGGCATCGCCACGTTGATTGCCTTTATCACCCTGTTCGACCTATTTAACCCGCTGCTGGCGGCCCTGGATATGGGCCTTCCAAAATTGCGCATGGGCTTTTTTACCGTGGTGACGGCGCACTCGTTATTCACCATGGCGCTGGTGATGGTGATTGTGCGCACGCGGGTCGATGCGCTGGATAAGTCGCTGTTGGAAGCCTCGGCCGACCTCTACGCACCGCCGCTGGAAACCTTCTGGCGGGTGATTTTGCCGCAGATTGCGCCCGCGATTCTGGCCGGCTTTCTGTTGGCCTTCACCTTTAGCTTTGACGATTTCATCATCGCGTTTTTTGTCGCCGGCTCCGAGACCACCTTGCCGATCTACATCTTCTCGTCGATCCGCCGCGGTATCACGCCGGAGATCAATGCCATATCCACGGTGATCATCCTCGCCTCCCTGGCGTTGCTGTTCACCTCCCGTTATCTGCAAGGCCGCCGCGCGGCCTAAGCCGAGCGGTAAAAGGAGAGAGCGATGCGCGATCAGCTGTATATCAACGGCCAGTGGGTAAACCCGGACTTGGGCGGTTACTTCGATACGCTGGACCCGGCTACCGAGCAGGTGATTCAGCGGGTGCCCGCCGGCACCGAAGAGGACATTGACCACGCCGTGCGCGCCGCACGCCGCGCCTTCGATAATGGTTGGGGGCAAACCAGCGGCGCCGAGCGCGCCCAATGGCTAGAGGCCTTGGCCACTGAGCTGGAAGGCCGCCAGGACGCCTTGGCCCTGCTGGAAGTACGCGACAACGGCAAGCCGCTGCCCGAGGCGCAGTGGGACATTGGTGACGCCATCGGCTGCTTCCGTTATTACGCCGAACTGGCCCGTGACTTGGACGGCCAGCAGAACGAAGCCCTGGCGCTGCCGGATGAGCGTTTTCGCTGCCATATTCGCCGTGAGCCGATTGGCGTAGCGGGGCAGATTATTCCATGGAATTACCCCTTGCTGATGGCCTCGTGGAAGGTGGCGCCAGCGTTGGCCGCAGGCGCCACCGTGGTGCTGAAACCGTCGGAGCTGACGCCACTGACCGCACTGGAATTGGCTTCGGCTGCCGACAAAATTGGCCTGCCAGCGGGTGTGCTGAATATCGTCACCGGCCTTGGCGCCGACGCCGGCAGCCCACTGAGTCAGCACCCGCAAGTAGATAAGCTGGCCTTTACCGGCAGCGTACCCACCGGGGCGAAAATTATGTCGGCGGCGGCGGCCGATATCAAAAACATTAGCCTGGAGTTGGGCGGTAAGTCGGCGTTTATCGTGTTTGACGATGCCGATATTGAGGCTGCCGTGGAGTGGATTTTGTTCGGCATTTTCTGGAACCAGGGCCAAGTGTGCAGCGCCACCTCGCGCTTATTAGTGCAGCAGGGCATTGCCAGTAAGTTGCTCGATCGCTTGGTCGAGGCCACTCGCGCAATCACCATCGGCAGCGGCCTGGAGCAGGGTGTTCTGCTCGGGCCACTGGTGAGCAAAGGGCAACTGGAAAAGGTCATCGGCTTTGTTGAACAGGCCAAGCTGAGCGGCGCCAAATTGCTCACCGGCGGCAAGCGCCCCGCCCATCTCGACCAGGGCTACTTTATTGAGCCGACCATCTTCGACGAGCCGGCAGAGAACAGCATTATCTGGCGCGAAGAAGTGTTTGGCCCGCTGCTGTGCGTAAAGCGCTTTACCACCGAGCAAGACGCCATTCGTATGGCCAACGCCAGCCGCTTTGGCTTGGCAGGCGCGGTGATGAGCGCCGACCCACAGCGCGCCACCCGTGTAGCCAATGGGCTGCGCGCCGGGATTGTCTGGGTTAACTGCTCACAACCCACCTTCAACCAGGCGCCCTGGGGCGGCATGAAACAGAGCGGCATTGGTCGCGAGTTGGGGCGCTGGGGCTTGGATAATTATCTGGAAGTCAAACAAGTCACCGAGTACATCGGCAGCGAGCCGTGGGGTTGGTATTTGTAGAGTGTGCCGGTCCGCGCACGGTGTGCGCCCAAGCGATTTCCCGGATCACACCCTACGGTCTCTCCATATAACGGTGATCGGGAACGCCCCTGAGGCTGGAGATTCGCTGCGCCACCACCTGAAAACCCAAACGCTCATATAGGGCTTGGG
>NZ_JBBNAH010000495.1:0-3611 GCF_037994325.1 Pseudomonas sp. | reverse complement strand
AATATTTTCAGAAAAAAAGAACGCCATAGAGTATTTTTCGGATTTTATAGTTTTTTGAGCTTTTAGACCGACGCCACTAATTTTTTCTAAAAGCTCATCTAGTTTGGCGTGTTTAACACTATAGATGTTGTATGTGTTGTGCATGGCAATTCCTTTTGCTTCGAGTTTATCGATCTGTGAGCCTCATGAGTCCATTTAGAGGGAGCTGTATATGGAGTCAGTAGGCACTTAGCTTTCTCGAATGATGGCACAGAAATTCCAATTTGCTAGCACCACGTTCGTGGTGTACTTGGTGAAGAAGTCTGAAGCGGTTATCTCCCTCTGCAGAGATTGTAGGCATCGGAACTCGTCTCTTCGCAGCCTTTGCCTTTAGCGTGCTCACTCTCTCCAGTATCGATTTGTAGCCTCGATCTTTCACATCCTTCCTCCCCAGCCGACATATTTCCTCCATTCCCCTGACCTACAGTTCGCCATCGCTGAATGTTCAGCGATCCGGTTTGGTCGCCGGGAAATGTGTTGCGTACAGGCGCCTGCTATAACAGGTAGGCGCTTTTTACCGCTGCTCTATGGCGGCTGTGCGCGGGACACCTTCGGGTGTGCCGGTTCCACATTCCGGTCGACCAACCTGCGCACAGCTGCCTCCTATTTGCATGGTCGCAAATAAAGGTAGCTCCTCAACCAATGTGGGAGTTTTACCGTTATGAATGGATCCATCGCTGTAACCACCCAACAACCCTTCGACAAACTGGACAGCCTGCCGCTGTTTTCCGTTAACCCTGGCGTGCCTGTGGAAGATGCGCTCGAGCGTGCGGCGAATTTGATGTTGTATGTGGAGGCGCTGGCGGCTGCTGATGCGTTTCCGAATAAGGGGTTGGAGTCTGCGGTTGTGCAGACGCTTAGCGAAATGGCTAAGGCGTTGGTAAGGGCCTGTAAGCGTGTGGAGGAGGAGGGTAAGGGTTAAGGGTTGTTTGTTTTTGTGTGTGAGGAAGGGGACTTGGCGGTCCCCTTTTTTGTGGGGCTGAGGATGGTGGGCTTCGCTTCGCTCAACGCACGCGGACCGACTCAACCTGCGGCTATAGCGGCGTTTCAGGCTTTCCAATTGCCGATGATTTGCCCCAGCGGCAGCATGTTAAATACCCATTCGCGGCCGTTTTTGTGTTTTTCGAATAGGTTGAGGTCGACCAGGCCATTGAGTACGGCGTTGGCGGTGTTGTAGGAGCAGCCGAGGTTTTCTTTGATGTTCATGGCGGTAAATTCACGGGCCTGGCCGCTTTTGGCGACGTGCAGCACCATTTTTTGTTTGTCGTTGAGTTTGTTCAGCAGACCGGATTGGAAGAGGAATGCATTGAAGGCGCCAATGGCGTTGGCGGTGTTTTCGTAGGCCTGTTTGAAGTCGGCTATGGCGCGAATGATGATTCGGGCTTGGTAGTCGATGAAGTAGGTCAGGTCCATGTCGTCTGTTTCGGTGTAGAGGTAGCTTTTGCCGTATTGCACGGGGGCGGATTTGAGCAGGGTACTGATGGTGATGTAGCGAAATGCGGAGAAGTTGTGTTTGAACAGGTACCAGTAGAACAGTGCGCGGGCGACACGGCCGTTGCCGTCGTGGAACGGGTGTTCGTAGCCGATGGCGAAATGCAGGGTGATGGCTTTAACCAACGGGTGAACGTAGGCCTTGTTGAGTACATCGCTGTGGTTGGTGTTTACCCAGTGCGCCAGTGTGGCTAGGCGCTGTTCCAGCCCTTTCGCCGGTGGCGGCGTATGTACGATGTGGCCGTCGCCGTCTTCAACCACAACGTCGTCGCTCAGGCGAAAAGCGCCAGGGCGGTAGTGGTTGTCGTCGATGCCCTCGACACCTACTTGATGAAGCTCGGCAATCAGGTCGGTGGAAAGCTCTTTGTCGCGGCATCTCCAGGCCGATTGCATCATGCGGAAGTTGCCGATGATCATCTTTTCATCGGGCGTTCTCGGTGTGCGCTGGCGTTTTAGCAGGTCTTTGGCGACCACGGTGGTGGTGGCGGCACCTTCCAGTTGGCTGCTGCTGATGGCTTCGTCTTCAACCAGGTCGTTGAGCAGGTAGGCCATGTGGTTGCTTTCGCCAATCTTGCTGCTCATCCATTCCAGCGCGGCGCTGGTGGTGTGCCGGTCGCTTTCTGAGATGGCCATTTGTATGGCGGGCGTTAGCAAGAATTGGCACGCGGCGGGCGGTTCACCGAGGTGAACCAGCGGGCTCAGTTGCCGGCTGCGTGCCAGTTTGATGACTGACCACGCCAGTTGATGGTCAATGCCTTCTGCCAGGCGAAAGCGCAGTTTGTCGTAGTGCAGGTAACGCCCCTTGTCATCTAGCGGCGTATTTAGGGCGAGGTATTCGTCCGCGCGGGCGCTGTGTTGGCTAACCACGGCGGCAAAGGGGTTGGGGTCGACAGCTGGCGGACGTTTGATCATGGTTGTCTCAAAGCAAGCGTTTATTGAGACAGCGTATCGCATTGCGTGAGTCTTATCTCAAAATAATGAGAAATTGAGATAGGGGTTTAGGTCGCATGAGGGGCGGGCGGGGAGTTGGGCACCTGGGTCCCCGCCTGCGCGGGGACGACGGGTCGGTGTTTGGGTGCGCACAGCACACCCTACGTGTTGAGGGGTGTTGCGGGAGGAGGCGCGCTTAGGGTTGGGCGGCGATTTTTATGATGACGGAGCTGTACATGCAGGAGGCGTAAAGCACGTCGCGCTTGGGGTCGACGACGATGTGGTCGCAGGGGCGGTATTGGTCCCAGATGGCGGGAGTGAAGAGTGTGGTGCTGTGGCCGGTTTGTGGGTCGAAGCGGATAAATTGGAAGGCCCAGCTGCCGCCGGCGGTGAGGAGCATTTGCCGCAGGTAGAGTTCGCCGCGGTCGTTGAGGCCGACCATGTCTACGCCGTGGGTCCAGTCGGTTGGGTTGAGCAGTTTTACGTGGCAGGGGCGGTTGGCGGTGGCCAGTTGGATTTGGCGGACGCCTTTGCCGTTTTCGTTGGTGAGGTAGAGCAGGTGGCGTGGTGGGTCGAGGAATAGGCGTTGGCCGGCCACTTCCCAGTCGGTGTCGGTGCAGGGACCTTCGAGCGGGGCATGGCGACGGCCGCCGCCGGCGACTTTGCGTACGTTGCCGTCGGCTGTGGCGGCGCGAATGCCGTGAAAGTCGGCGCGCGAGTAGCCGTCTTCGCTGAAGTACAGGGTGTTGTCGGGGCCGATGGTCAGGGCTTTCACGTCGAATAGGGTGGCCTTCTGGCCTTTGCCGTCGGCGAAGCAGGGCAGCCAGGCGCTGCAGCCGTCGGTGCCGCCGCGGCCGAGCCAGGGGGCGATGGTTTTGTCCCAGGCGACGTGGATGGTTTTCGCGCTGGTGGCGTCGGCTTTGCGGATTTCGCCGTGGTCGCCTTGGTAGAGGTTGCCTTGGGCGTCGTAGGCGCTGGTTTTGTCGCCGCCGATGCCGCCGTGGCGCACGCTGCCGTCGAGTTCGATGATGCGGTTGGCCAGGCCTTTGGAGTCGGCGCGAATGCTGGCGGCGTAGTTTTCTTTGGCGGAGGGTTCGCCGTCGCTGAGGTAGAGGCGGTCGTTGCTCAATTGCAGGTCGGCGGGCAGGTGC
>NZ_JBBNAH010000494.1:0-5251 GCF_037994325.1 Pseudomonas sp. | reverse complement strand
AGCGGCCGTAGATCTCGAGCACGCGACGGTCTCCCCAGCGGCCGCGCTCGGCCAGTACGTCGTAGATGGCGAAGCGCTTGGCGTATAGCGCCTTGAGCTGGTCTGGCATGGCAAATCCATTCTGCGTTTCGGCGTTCAGCAGGTCCGAGTCGGCTACCGGTTCCAGCCACTCGAATAGCGTGCCGTCGCGAACGTATTGGTCGAAATAAATCTTGTAGGCTTCTCCATCCTGGTAGAACGCATGCAGGCTCAGGCAGAACGAAGTAAAGCGGTCCAAAGCCTGGGGCCAGGTCTCCTGCGTATCGCCGCGCAGGTAGTCGCCGTACCTGTTTACCCCCGATGCCTTGGGCTTGATACCCAGAATGCCTTTGAGTTTTTTCCACATGGTGAAGCCCTGATCAGGGGTTAGAAACGCGCGTTACTGGCGGGTGACGGGCCACGCTGCGCGAATAATCATACCCAAGGCCGCGCGAGGGGTTGTGTGCGCCCGGTTTAAAAATTGGCGATCTGCTCTGGGGGTTCCCAGCCGCCGCCTAGCGCGCGGAAGGCGGCCACGGCAGCTCGCGCCGATTCTGTTTGCGCCTGAGCCCTTTCATCCGAGGCGCGTAGCAGGTGTTCGTCGGCATTGAGCACGTCGATCAGGCTAGCCGTGCCATTTTGGTAGGCGATGAATGAAGATTCTCTAGCGCGGGTGAGCGATGTTTCGCCGGCTTCGAGGGTGGCTGCCTGGGCCTGGCGATTGACCAGCGCCGAGAAGGCGTTTTCGACGTCTTCGCTAGCGCGCAGCACTGACTGGCGATAGGCCGCTAATGCTTCGGCCTCTTGGCCTTTGGCTTGATCGATCTGTGCGTTGATACGGCCAAAGTCGAACAGCCGCCAGCGTAACCCCAATACGCCCGCTGACTGACTGGCGCCGCTGGTGAACAGATTGCCGCCGCTGGTGGTGGCGCTGCCAAGCAAGGCACTGAGTGAAAACTTCGGGTAGTACTCGCTGATTGCCATGCCGATCCGGGCATTCGCGGCCACTAGACGCCGTTCGGCGGCGATAAGGTCGGGCCGGCGGCGAAGCAAGTCGGCCGGCGAGCCGCTTGCCGCGAGCTGTGGCGGGCGTGGGATGGCGCTGGTGGCCGCTAATTCGCTGCGATGGGTGCCAGGCGGTGTGCCGAGCATCACGTCCAAGGCGTTCATGGCCGCATCCAGGCCGGTACGTAGGACAGGCACGCTGGCCTGAACCTCGGATAACTCGCCTTCGGTCTGATACACCTCAAACTCGGCGGCAAGACCTTGGCCGTGCAGCAAACGAACCTTCTGCAGTAACTCCTCTTGGGTGCTGACTTGGCGTTCGGCAATCGCCAGTCGCGCCTGCAGCCCGCGAATAGAGGTATAGACGTCAGCGGTTTGCGCGGCGACGGCGAGGCGGGTAGCGATTACTCCGGCTGCGGATGCCTGATACTCGGCGAGTGCGGCTTCTCGGTCACGTCGTAGGCCACCGAAAGCATCTAATTCCCAACTTGCTTCGAGGTTGGCCTCGTAGCTATTACCATAGCGGTCATATCCGGGCGTGGAATTGAGCACGCGGCCTAGGGGTGTTTCTACCGACTGGTAGGCGCGCGCTGCCTGGCCGTTGACGGCAGCGGATGGCAGTAAAGCGGCATTTGCCGCCCCTAGTCCTGCTCGTGCTTGAGCAACACGCGCTTGCGCTTGCGACAGGTCGAGGTTCTGCGCGAGCGCCTCTGTCACCAGCGCGCTCAGATGAGGGTCGCCAAAGCCTTCCCACCAGACGGCGAAGCTGGCTGGGGCTGCTGTGAAGGGGCGCTCAACAGCGGCCTGGCCCATGTAGTGGTCGGCCAGCGGCGCCTCTGGACGGAGATAATCCGGGCCGACCGCACACCCTGTTGCCACGCTGGTGCTCAGCACAAGAGCAAGAATACGGAAGGGGGGCATCATGGTTCTCTTCGCTCGAAAAATTGTGTGACCATATTATATATTGGTCACTTGATGTCAATCAGCTCACCGTGGAGTTAAGCTGTCGTCATGAATGAAACTTTGCATACACCGTCCACACGTGGGCCTCTGGATCACGACGTTCGCGATCAGGTGATCGAGGCGGCAACGCAGCATTTCGGCCACTACGGTTACGAAAAGACCACCGTCTCGGACCTGGCGAAAGCGATTGGTTTTTCCAAGGCCTATATCTATAAATTCTTCGATTCCAAGCAGGCCATCGGTGAGGTGATCTGTACCAATCGATTGGCCATGATCATGCAGATTGTTGACGCCGCGATCGCTGATGCGCCAACAGCGTCCGAGAAGCTAAGGCGCCTATTCCGCTCTATTTCGGAGGCTGGGAGCGATCTTTTCTTTCGTGATCGCAAGCTCTACGACATTGCTGCGGTCGCCTCGCGGGACCAGTGGCCGTCGGTCAAAGCGCATGAATTGCGCATTCGTGGAATCATCCAGCAGATCCTGCTCGAGGGGCGCGAGTCGGGTGAATTTGAACGTAAGACGCCGCTAGACGAAACCGCCAACGCGATCTTTTTGGTCATCCGTCCGTACGTCAATTCCGCGCAGTTGCAGTACAACCTGGACGCAGCGCCAGAAGCCGCCGTGCTTCTGCCGGCATTGATACTGCGCAGTTTGGCGCCTTAGCTATCTGTTGTGACTGTTGACAATATTGGTCACTGGTCGAAGAATGTGGTTCCTGCATTGCTCTTGAGTAAGGGACACCATGCGCTTCAAGCCAGCCACCGTTGTCGTCTGTTTACTGCCTATCGTCCTGGTGGCGTGCGGCGATTCCTCTGTTAGCCAAGACCCGCGTAACAAGCCGCCGCTGGTAAGAAGGGTTGCGGTCGAGTATTCGCTCGAGGCCGCTCGTTCTTTCACCGGGGTCGTGGTTGCTCGTACCCAGAGTGACCTCGGCTTTCGCGTGGCGGGCAAGATACTTGAGCGTCTGGTCGATGCAGGCGAAACCGTTAAACGCGGTCAGCCGTTGATGCGCCTCGACCCCATCGACCTGCAACTGCAGGCGCGGGCACAGCAGGAGGCGGTTGCGGCGGCCAAGGCGCGGGCCAAGCAAACGGCTGACGATGAGGCCCGTTATCGCAATCTGGTTGCGGCTGGTGCGGTATCGGCATCGGCTTACGACCAGATCAAGGCTGCCGCTGATTCAGCCAAGGCCCAGCTCAGCGCGGCCCAAGCTCAGGCCGACGTGGCGCGCAATGCGACCAGCTACGCGGCCTTGCTGGCCGATGCCGACGGCGTGGTAATGGACACATTGGCCGAGCCGGGGCAGGTTGTCAGTGCCGGCCAACCCGTGGTGCGGCTGGCGCGGGCAGGGCAGCGCGAGGCTATCGTGCACCTCCCGGAAACGTTGCGGCCGGCTCCAGGCTCCACGGCCCAGGCCACCCTGTATGGCAACGCGGGCAGCGCCGTGGCGGCCAAGCTGCGTTTGCTCTCCGAGGCGGCGGACGCCACTACGCGCACCTTCGAGGCCCGTTATGTGCTCGAAGGCCCGTTGGCCAATGCACCGCTGGGTTCAACCATTACCCTGCGCATCGCCGAAACAGAGGCGCTTGGTCAGGCGCTGCAAGTTCCCATTGCCGCGCTCTACGATCCAGGTAGCGGCACTGGCGTGTGGGTTGTCGCTGGCGAACCGGCGAAAGTCTCTTGGCGTCCCGTTCAGGTGTTGAGCATTGGCGATGATACGGCGCGGGTAGCCGGCAAACTCAGTGCTGGCGAGCAGGTTGTTGCGCTGGGGGCGCACCTGCTGCGTGATGGCGAAGAAGTGCGGCTTGAACATGCCGCACCCGCTCCTGTAGCCGTAGCCGGGAGTCAGCCATGAGTGGAGGGCGTTTCAACCTTTCAGCCCTTGCCGTGCGCGAGCGCTCCATCACGTTGTTCCTCATCCTGTTGATTGCGGTTGCTGGGGTTCTGGCGTTTTTCAAGCTGGGGCGTGCGGAAGATCCTCCGTTTACCGTTAAGCAGATGACCATCATCTCCGCCTGGCCGGGGGCCACCGCGCAGGAGATGCAGGATCAGGTTGCCGAGCCGCTGGAAAAGCGCATGCAGGAGCTTCGTTGGTACGACCGCAGCGAAACCTACACCCGTGCAGGGCTGGCGTTCACCATGGTGTCGTTGCTCGACACTACGCCGCCCTCGCAAGTTAAGGAGGAGTTCTACCAGGCCCGCAAGAAACTTGGCGATGAAGCCAAGACCCTACCAGCCGGGGTCATCGGGCCGATGATCAACGATGAATTCTCGGACGTGACCTTCGCCGTCTATGCCTTGAAAGCCAAGGGTGAACCGCAGCGCCAACTGGTGCGTGACGCCGAGGCATTGCGCCAGCGCTTGCTGCACGTACCCGGTGTGAAGAAGGTCAATATTATTGGCGAACAAGCCGAGCGTATTTTTGTGTCCTTCTCCCATGATCGTCTGGCGACGCTGGGGGTGACACCGCAGGATATTTTCGCCGCGCTGAACAGCCAGAACGCGCTGACACCTGCCGGTTCGATTGAAACCAATGGGCCGCAGGTGGTGATGCGTCTGGACGGCGCCTTCGACAAGCTGGCGAACATTCGCGACACGCCCATCGCTGTGCAGGGGCGCACGCTGAAGCTTTCCGACGTGGCCACGGTTGAGCGCGGTTACGAAGACCCCGCCACCTTTCTGGTTCGCAACGGCGGTGAGCCGGCCCTGTTGCTTGGCGTAGTGATGCGAGAAGGGTGGAACGGCCTCGATCTTGGCCAGGCACTCGACGCAGAAACGGCGAGCATTAACGACGGTATGCCGCTGGGTATGACCCTCAGCAAGGTCACCGATCAGGCGGTAAACATCAGCTCGTCCGTCGACGAGTTTATGGTCAAGTTTTTTGTCGCGTTGCTAGTGGTCATGCTGGTTTGCTTTCTCAGCATGGGCTGGCGCGTGGGCGTTGTGGTCGCGGCGGCGGTGCCGTTGACGCTGGCCATTGTGTTTGTGGTGATGGCGGCCTCGGGCAAGAACTTTGACCGCATTACCCTGGGCTCGCTGATCCTCGCCCTGGGCCTGCTGGTGGACGATGCCATTATCGCCATTGAAATGATGGTGGTGAAAATGGAGGAGGGCTATGACCGTTTTGAGGCGTCGGCGTATGCCTGGAGCCACACGGCCGCACCGATGCTCTCCGGTACGCTGGTCACGGCCATCGGCTTTATGCCCAACGGTTTTGCCCAGTCCACCGCCGGTGAATACACCAGCAATATGTTCTGGATTGTCG
>NZ_JBBNAH010000493.1:0-8561 GCF_037994325.1 Pseudomonas sp. | reverse complement strand
CGTGGTGCGCGCAGCACACCCTACGGTTTCAGAGCGGTATAGGTCAGGCTCAGAGCCAATTCGCATGACTGGCCCTTTTCCAGTAAACGTAGCCCTGGTCGCCCCGGTAGGTGGTGGGCGTTGACTGGATGGCTAACCGGCTCAATGCAGAAAAATGGTTTATCCAACGGACAGAACAGCAGGAAAAATTCGCTGCCTGTGACGGCAAGTTCCAACTGATAACCGGCGTCTTCCTGGGTAATCACCGCGCGCCCATCCCAGCCGGTAAAACCGTTATCCACCAACTCACTCGGCAACTGCGCCGATTGGCGAAAATTCCATTCAGTGGGCAACTCACTGAGCGCGGTGGGCAAGCGCCCGTCATCGCAGAGCCATACCTGCTCGGCGTTCGCCTGCAAGCGCGTTGCGCCGGTGCGCGGAAAGTACGGGTGCAAACCCAGGCCATGCCAGCTCGGTTGGTCCGCCAGATGGGTGACTTTAAGCTCGATCTTCAAGCGACCCTGTTCCAGGCTGATGCGTTGTTCGGCGCGGTAGGCGAACGGCACTTGGCTGTCGAGTTGCAGCAGCAAACTCGAGGCGTCGTGGGCCACCACCTGCCACGCCTGCTGCCAGGCGCTGCCATGAATCGGTAGCGGGTCATTGCTGGAGTTAGGGCTCAACGCTAACCAGCCTTGCGGGTTGTCGAAGCCACCGTTGGCAATGCGGTTCGACCACGGCGCCAGCGGGTAACAGGCCAATTGCCGTGGCCCCTCGGCGTCGGCGTCGGCTGGGCTTGGCCGCAGCAGGTCAAGGCCGTCGCTAAGGCGGGTCCAGGCCACCAAGCTGCCGCCAATCGCGGGGGCCACGGTGAGGCGGGTGAGGGCGTCGCTGATGCTGACAATGGCAGTAGCGGTCATTGGCGGTTCAACCTTTAGAAGTGGGTGCGCACTACGGCGCAGTTAAGTGTCGTTATGCCGCAGTTTTGCTGCGTGTCTAGGGGTGTCATCGTACAACCGCTGGGATATGATGGCCGCCTGCCCGTTAGCCGAGAATAAACGTCGCCATGGAAATCCCAAGCCCCCAACCACGTGTGCGCCGCAAGCATCGCAGCCTCGCCCAGGAGTTGGTGACCGAACTGTCGCAGCAGATTCGCGACGGCCAGATCAAGCGTGGCGAAAAGCTGCCCACCGAGTCGGCAATCATGGAAGCCCAGGGTGTCAGCCGCACCGTGGTGCGTGAAGCCTTGTCGCGCTTGCAGGCTTCGGGCCTGGTGGAAACCCGTCATGGCATCGGCACCTTTGTGTTGGATACGCCAAGCCCCAGCGGCTTTCGTATCGACCCGGCGACCATCGTCACCTTGCGTGATGTGTTGGCCATTCTCGAATTTCGTATCAGCCTGGAAGTGGAGTCTGCCGGCCTTGCCGCGCAGCGCCGTACCGACGCGCAGTTGCAGGCCATGCGTGAGGTGCTCGACTCGCTGCGTGAAAGCGCCGCCCATTCCGGCGATGCGGTGGTTTCGGACTTCCAGTTCCACCTGCTGATTGCCGAAGCCACCGGCAACCGCTATTTCACCGACATCATGAGCCACCTGGGCACCAGCATTATTCCCCGTACGCGGCTTAATTCGGCGCGCATTGCCCATGATGACCAGCGCCATTACATGGCCCGCCTGGAACGTGAGCATGAGCAGATTTTTGAAGCCATCGCCCGCCAGGATTCCGATGCCGCTCGCGCTGCCGTGCGCTTGCACTTGACCAATAGCCGCGAGCGCCTGCGCCAAGCCCACGAGGCCGCGCAGGTCGCCAACCAAGGCTGAACGCTAGGCACGTTTGCGGTACGTCAGCAGGACAATGCCGCTGACCACAATCAGCCCGCCGATAATCTGCCCAGCGCTTAGCAACTGCCCAAGAATCAGCCAGCCAAATACCAGGCTGGCCACCGGTTCCACGTTCATCACCGGCGCATTGCGGGCCATATCCAAGCGCGTCATGCAGATAAACAGCAGCGAAAACGCCACGCCATAGAGCACCACCAAGCAGGCGAGGGCGACCCAGCCAGCGGCTGCGCTCGGCAGACCCAAGCCGCCCGGCATCACGCCACTGCTGCCAGCGATGGCGATGCTGGAAAACACGATAAGCATGGTCAACATGCTGCGCACCGTGCCAACCATGCCCGACAGTTTGTTATCGGTAATCCACAACGCCACGGCAAACACCGACGCCGCGCCCAGGCCAAATAGCACGCCTTCAAACCACTCAATGCCATCGTCCACGCCGTTCAAGCGCGCGGGCACATCGAGGGCGAACACCAGGCCAAACAAGATCACGCCCATCAGCACCAATGCCCGTGGTGTCGGCTTGGCGCCGCCCAGGGCCCAGGTCAGCAGCACTAAAAGGATTGGCGCGATATTGACGATCAGCAGCGCCAACGCCACCGGAATTCGCGCCACGGTGGAGTACACGCAAAAGCTTTGTGTGGCGATCAACAGGCCCAGCGCCAACTGCCATGGCCAAGCGCCGCGCGGCAGATTCAACGAATCGCGCCGCCACCACACCAGGCCCGCCAGTACTAACGTAGTCACGCCTGAGCGACACAGAATCGCCAAGAGCAGGCCGGTGTCATGGTCGAAGGCAATGCGCGCGGCGATATGGTTACCGGCAAAACAGCTAGCCAGAAAGGCCAGCAGCAGTACGGCGATATGGCGGGGGAAGAGGGCGGAGCTAGACATACCGATCCTTGATAAAAAAAGCCGCACCTAACGTAACCGGTGCGGCCAATGCTGCTTAGACAAAATGCTTCGAACGCTTTGGCTCCCGTAGGGTGTGCAGTGCACACCTCGGCGATTGCGGGGAGATCGCCATGGTGCGCACAGCACACCCTACGGGGATTGTGTTTGCTTAAAGAACCACGCTTGGCAGCCAGAGCGAGATCGCCGGAATGTAGGTCACGGCCATCAACACGGCGAACAGTGCCACGTAGAACGGCAGCAGGGCTTTTACGGTTTCTTCGATGCTGACCTTGCCCACCGCCGCGCCGACAAATAACACGGCGCCCACCGGCGGTGTGATCAATCCGATCCCCAGGTTCACCAACATGATCATGCCGAAGTGCACTGGGTCGACGCCGATACCGGTAATCACTGGCAGCAGAATCGGGGTCAGGATCAGGATCAGCGGCGCCATGTCCATCACGGTGCCGAGCAGCAGCAACATCACGTTGATGCACATCAGGATCACGTAACGGTTATCCGACAGGGTCAGAAACGCGGTGGTGATCTTGGTGGGAATTTCCATCAGGGTGAGGATGTAGCCAAAGCTGGCGGCGAAACCGATAAGGATCATCACGATGGAAATGGTCCGCACCGCCCGGTGCATCAGCTTGGGCAGGTCGCGCCATTTGTAGTCGCGGTAGATAAACATGGTGACAAAGAACGACCACAGCACCGCGATCGCTGCCGACTCGGTAGCGGTAAAGATGCCGGACAGAATACCGCCCAGAATAATCACCATGGCCATCAGGCCCCACAGCGCTTCGGCAGCAATTTTCAGCGCCTGGCGCAGGGGAATCACTTCACCTTTGGGGTAGTTGCGCTTCTTGGCGAAGATCATGCACAGCACCATCATCACCGCGCTAAGCAACAGGCCTGGGCCAATGCCGGCCATAAATAGCGAAGCAATGGAAACCGTGCCGCCGGCCGCCAGCGAGTACAGCACCGAGTTGTGGCTGGGCGGCGTCAGCAGGGCTTGCACCGAGCCGCTGACGGTGACGGCAGTGGAGTAGGCACGCGGGTAGCCGGCTTTTTCCATTTCTGGAATCAGCACTGAGCCGACCGACGCGGTGTCCGCCACCGATGAGCCGGAGATGGCGCCAAAGAAGGTGGAGGCGACGATGTTGACCAAAGACAAACCGCCGCGCACAAAGCCCACCAGCACCCCGGCAAAGGCCACCAGCCGGCGGGACATACCGCCCTCGGCCATGATGGCGCCGGCCAGTACAAAGAACGGAATCGCCAACAGCGAGAACTTGTTGACCCCGCCAGCCACCTGAATCATCAGGGCATCGAACGGGATGTCGATCCAAAAGGCGCCAATCAGCGCCGAAAGGCCCAGGGCATAAGCCACTGGCATGCCGAGCAGGATCAGGGCAATAAAGCTGCCCAACAGGATGAGCGCGTCCATTTATACGGCCTCTTCGCTTAGTTCTACGACGTCAAAACTCATGACCCGACGCTTGCTCTGGTCGCCCAGGAACAGTTTTTCCAGCACAAAAATCAGCGTGATCACGCCACCGATAGGAATTGGCAGGTAGGAGATGCCTACGCGCAGCGACGGCATTTCGCCGACGAATTGATTCCAGGTGCCGGCGCACAACTTGGCGCCTTTGACGATCATGAACACGGCGATCAAGGCCATCAGCACTTGCACCAGAATCGCTGCTGCCTGGCGCAAGGCCGGCGGGAAGCGTTCGGTGGCCATGCTCACGGCCATATGGGCGCCGGCGCGGTAGCTGGCGGCGGCACCAAAAAAGGTAAACACCACCATCAGCAAGATGGCAGTGGGCTCGGGCCAGCTGGAACCGCTGCCGAGTACGTAACGGGCAAAAATGCCCCAGGGAATAATCAGGGTCATGACCAGCACCGAGAGCCCGGCAATGCCGATGCAGACGCGGTAGATCTGGTCATTGATGCGCAACACGGTATTTCTCATGGGCTTCACCACGACCGCAGCAACGGGCTGTTACCCGCGCTGCAGCGTTATCAAAGTGACGGGACTGTTTTCGCGGGTCTTGCTTACTGGACCGCTTCGATGCGCTTGATCAGGTCGGCAAACGGCGCGCCGTACTGAGCGCGAACGGGTGCAGTGGCGTCGACGAACTCTTTCTTCTCGGCGTCGGACAGGGTGATAAATTCCACGCCCCCGGCTTTGAGTTTGGCTTCGGCGCTGGCGGATTTTTCATCCCACAATTTGCGCTCTTCGAACTGCGCTTCGGTGGCCAGTTTTTTCACCAGGGCTTGCTGCTCAGGGGTGAGCTTTTCCCAGGTGGTTTTCGACATCACCACCGGCTCCGGCAAGATCAGGTGGCCGGTGAGGGTGTAGAACTTGGCGTTCTGGTAGTGGTTGTGCTCAAGCATGGTCGGCGGGTTGTTTTCTGCACCGTCGATTACGCCGGTTTGCAGGGCACTGAAAATTTCCCCGGTGGCCATGGCAATGCCGTTACCGCCCATGGCGTTGATGGTGTCGATAAACAGCGGGTTGCCTTGCACGCGAATCTTCATGCCTTTGAGGTCGGCCATTTTGCGCACCGGCTTCTTGGTATAGAGGTTGCGGGTGCCGCCATCCATCCAGGCCAGGGCCACCAGGTTGAAGTCCGAGTTGGTGATTTTGTCGAGGATTTCCTGGCCAACTGGACCGTCGATCACCGCGCGCATGTGTTTTTGGTCGCGGAAAATAAACGGCATGTTGAACACGTTTACGTCCGGCACTACCGGGCCGACGATGCCCAGGCTCACCCGGGTCATTTGAATGGCGCCGAGTTGCACCTGCTCAACCACTTCTTTTTCTGAACCCAGCACGCCACCGGCGAACATTTTGAAGGTGATCTCGCCCTTGGATTGTTCCTGCAGTTTTTTACCCATGGCTTCTTCTGCTACCACTGGCGGGTAACCGGTTGGGTGCACTTCGGCAAACTTGATGTTTAGCGCGGCATAGGCGCTGCTCGAGAGGCAGAACACCAGGGGCAGGGCGGCGGCGAGCACTGTGCGTTTGAAGTTCATGGTAAAGCTCCGTTTTGTTTTTGTTTGAGGGTGGCTTGGGTCTTGGTACTTAGGGCTGATCAGGAGGCGAACAGCGGTTCCTCCAGGCCCTTGACCCCAGGCTGCAAGGCGAACACGCCACCGGCCAGAGGCTGGTCGCTGAGGTCGCCGCCGGGGCGAATCGAGGTAACAAACAAGGTGTCCAGCCCGGCGCCACCGAAGGCGCACATGGCGGGTTTTTTCACCGGTACGGCGAGGGAACGGTCGAGCTTGCCCTCGGGGGTGAAGCGGTGCACCAGGCCGGCATCGTTGCCGCAAATCCAGTAGCAGCCATCGGCATCTACGGCGGCGCCATCCGGGCGGCCTGGGTGTTGGTTCATGTCGACGAACACGCGGCGGTTATGCGGCGTGCCGCTGTCGGTGTCGTAATCGAAGGCCCAGATTTTCTGCACGTTGGGGTGCGAATCGGAGAGATACATCGTGCGGCCATCGGGGCTAAAGCCCAGGCCGTTGGGCACGATGAAATCGCTGAGTTGGGCGGTGAGCGGTTCGCGCTGCCCGGCGCTGTAACGGTACAGCGCGCCAACCGGAGAACCGGCGGCCATATCCAACAACATGGTGCCGGCCCAGAAGCGGCCCTGGCGGTCGCAACGGCCGTCGTTAAAGCGCATGGCGGAATGGGCGTGGCTGACGCCGGCGAGCTTTTCGCTGGCCAACCTGCTATCGATTTGTGCGGTTAAGCGAAACAGGCCGCTTTGCATGCCGGCAATCCAACTGCCGTCGGCGTAGCGGCCTATGCAGGCGAGCATTTCCGGGGCTTGCCAGCTTTGCGTTTGACCATCGCTGGCGCGCCAGCGATGCAGGTGTTGGGCGGGTATATCCACCCAGTACAAGGCTTGTTCAGCCACGCTCCACACCGGGCTTTCGCCGGTGGCATTGCGGGCGTCGACAATCAGTTCAGCATGCATGGCAGCGCAGTCTCTTTAGTTGTTTTTCTAGAGTGGTGCGGCGTTTCTAACGGCTAGCGGTGCTGCTTAATCGTCGCCAAACGGCCCGGCTGCAACAAAAGCGCCGCCTTGGTAAACCATTGCCGGGTCATCGGCGGCTGGCATCGGCTGGGCCTCGACCTTGGCGCGGAACACTTCCGAGCTGTCTTTGGGGGTGTAGCCCAGGTGGCAGGCCAAACGGTTGTCCCACCACACCTCAGCATTAGCCGAAGCGCCGTAGACCACGGTGTGGCCGACGTTAGGGGTGTAGAGGGCGCGTTCGAGTAATTGCGTGAGGTCGTCGAAGCTCAGCCAGGTGTGCATCATTCGGCGGTTTTGTGGCTCCGGGAACGAAGAGCCGATGCGGATGCTGACGGTCTCGATGCCGTAACGGTCGAAGTAGAAGCTGGCCATGTCTTCGCCATATGACTTGGACAAGCCGTAGTAGCCGTCGGGGCGGCGAGGGGAGGCGGCGTCGAGCTTTTCGTCCTGTTTATAAAAACCGATCACATGGTTGGAGCTGGCAAACACCACGCGCTTAACGCCATGGCGGCGCGCCGCTTCGTAGATGTGGAACACGCCGCTGATGTTAGCGCCGAGGATTTCTTCAAACGGGCGCTCAACCGATACGCCGCCGAAATGCACAATCGCATCCACACCCTCAACCAGTTGGTGCACCGCTTGTTTGTCGGAGAGGTCGCAGATTTGCACTTCTTCATGGGCGCCGCTGGCCGGAGCCATTTCAGCGATATCAGAAAGGCGCAGCACGTTAGCGTACGGGCGCAGGGTTTCGCGCAGCACTTTGCCCAGGCCGCCAGCGGCACCGGTAAGTAGGAGGCGATTGAACGGAGTAGGGGCGTTGGAGTTGCTGGTCATGATTGGGCCCTGAATTTCTTGTGTTTATTTTTATGGGTTCGATCTGTGCCGATACTGCCCTCGTCGAGGAGTGCGCTGTTATCGGTTGTCGTATGACTTGGCTGGATTATCAACAGCCCCTGCAATCTTTGTCAACGCGACTTAGGTAGAAAATTCGCCGGTACAGGTGCTGGTTAAACTGCTGGCGGTTTTTCCCTTGAGGCCGCCGTAGACACTGCTTTTTAGCCATTAGGCCGCTTGAGCATGGGCATTGCGTAGGGAAATGTGAAGGGCGCAAAGCGTTGTACGGCGGGGCATAACGCAATCTCTACGCCTTTAGTCGTAGACGCCTCAGCGACAAAAGGAGATGACAGTCTGGATAGTTGTACGATAACGTAACTCTGCGTTTGCGATTGAGCCCAGTGCCATTTCTCGTTCGGTTTGCTGGGCACTCCTCTTGCCACGCCTTAATCCACTACGCGCTTTACAGGGTGTTCGAATAATGAATCCACAAGAACTGAAGTCCATCCTCTCTTCCGGCCTGCTGTCCTTCCCAGTCACAGACTTTGATGCTGCCGGCGATTTCAACCCAGAATCCTATATCCGCCGCCTGGAATGGCTTGGCCCATACGGTGCGTCGGCGTTGTTTGCGGCCGGTGGTACGGGCGAATTCTTCTCGCTGACTAACCGCGAGTATTCCTCTGTTATCAAGACTGCCGTCGACACCTGCGCTGGCAGCGTGCCGATTCTGGCCGGCGTAGGCGGCCCAACCCGTCAAGCCATCGAAATGGCCCAAGAAGCTGAACGCCTGGGCGCTAAAGGTCTGTTGCTGCTGCCGCATTACCTCACCGAAGCCAGCCAAGAAGGCGTGGCCTTGCACGTAGAACAAGTGTGCAAATCGGTAAAAATCGGCGTGGTGGTTTACAACCGTAACGTCTGCCGCCTGACTCCTGCGCTGCTGGAGCAACTGGCCGAGCGCTGCCCGAACC
>NZ_JBBNAH010000492.1:0-1994 GCF_037994325.1 Pseudomonas sp. | reverse complement strand
GGAAATAAATTCACAGCAATCAGGAGAAAGTACCGCAAATAAGACAGCAATTCGCCAATAAGCTAGCGACCTAGATTCTCACCGAGCTATTCGCTATGCAAACCTCAACCTTCGCTGTCCCCGCTGAAGCTGCACCACGCGCGGGCCTGTCGATCCTGATTCTGGCCATCGCCGGCTTTATCATCCTGACCACGGAATTCCTCATCCTTGGCCTGCTGCCAACCCTGGCGCGTGACCTGAACATCTCCATCCCCCTGGCCGGCCAACTGGTCACGCTGTTCGCCTTTACCGTGATGATTTTCGGCCCGCTGCTCACCGCCAAGCTCGCCCACCTGCCGCGCAAAAAGCTGTTTGTGTTTGTGCTGCTGGTGTTTGTGGCTTCCAACGCCCTGGCTGCCCTGGCGCCGAACATTTGGGTACTGGCGCTGGCGCGCTTTATCGCTGCGCTGTTTCTGCCGGTGTTCTGGAGTACCGCCAGCGAAACCGCCGGGCAACTGGCCGGTCCGGGCAATGCCGGTAAAGCCGTGGCGCAGGTGTATATGGGTATTTCTGCCGCCTTTGTATTTGGCATTCCGCTGGGCACGTTGGCCGCCGACGCCTTCGGCTGGCGTGGCAGTTTCTGGTTGTTGGCAGGGGCCGCACTGTTGATTGCGCTGTTGATCCAATTGGTGATGCCCAACATGCCAGCCGCGCCGAAACAGGCCCATGGCGAAAGCCAGACGCAAATCCTTAAACAACCGCGCTTTCTTGCCCACGTGTTGCTTTCGACGCTGGCCTTTACCGCCATGTTTATTGCCTACACCTACCTAGCCGATACCCTTGAGCGACTGGCTGGCATTCCCAGCAAAGAAGTGGGCTGGTGGCTAATGGGCTTTGGCGCGGTGGGTATGCTCGGCAATCACTTGGGCGGGCGCATGGTCGACCGCAATCCACTGCTGGCCATGGTGCTGTTTCTACTGATGCTGGCAGCGGGCATGCTCGCGGCGGTACCGGCTGCTGGCCATACCGTCTGGTTGATCATCGCGTTGACGGCGTGGGGTGTTGCCCACACCGCGTTGTTCCCGATCTGCCAGGTGCGTGTCATGCAAGCCGGCGCCAAAGCGCAAGCATTGGCCGCCAGCATGAATATTTCGGCGGCCAATGCCGGTATTGGTTTGGGCGCCATTCTGGGCGGTTTGGGTATTCGCCATCTCGGCCTGCAATCGCTCGGCGTTATGGCCGCCGTGGTGGCTGCTGCGGCCGTTGCCGTGGCGCTGCTGATGATGCGTCGACGGGGGTAACCCACAGGCGAGCCGACCATGCTCGGCTCGCCTAACGGGTGTCGGTTTTCTTCGTGGCTTTACGCACCGACACCACATCAATAATCACCACGCCCATGCGCTTGAGCTGCTCATCGAGGAAGTGATGGCCTTCCATGCTTGGCAGCGCCTCACCCTCTTCAATCTCCTGGGCGATCACCGCAAATTTTACCGCCAGCATATTCGGCACCAAGCGCGTGGAAATGTAAGCGGTGCGGGGGCTGCCATGGCGGCTATAGAAGATCTTTGAATCCACGGTTGCTGTCTTCCTTAACGCGGGCTTCCTGCCCTGCTACGTCTGAAACCAGTTGAAAACAACACGCCAGCTACTTAGGCGACGGCGGAAGATTAGCAGTTGAACGGCGGAAGAAAATAGCCGCGTACTGCGCTACTAAAAGACGCACTTCACGCCGCTGCTCGCGCCGTAACTTCAACCTCGATCTTCAAGTTGGCACCGGCCAACATATTCACCAGCGCATCCAGAGAAAACTTATCGACTTTGCCTTTCAGCAGATCATTAAGCCGAGGCTGCGTCAGTTGTAACCGCTGGGCTGCATCTTTTTGAGTCATTCCCCAATTATTCACAGCCTCTGCAAGAGCGCGCATCAGCTGTGCACGCAGACGCAGATTTTCTGCCTCCTGCGGCGAATCGGCCAACGCGTCCCAGATGCTGTCATAGCGTTCGCTGCTCATAAG
>NZ_JBBNAH010000491.1:0-4342 GCF_037994325.1 Pseudomonas sp. | reverse complement strand
ATCTATGTGTCGGCTGGTGCTTTCTCCAAGGACAACAACGACACCGACGGCGACAGCAACAAGCAAGTCAACTTGCGTGGCGTATTTGCTCCGCTGCACGACGCTGGCAACGTGCTGCACTTCGGCTTCAGCGCCGCCCGTCGCGATGTATCCGACTCGATCGTCGACACCCGTTTCCGCAGCCGTCTGGGCATGCGCGGTGTAGAAACCACCGGTGGTAACGATGCTGGCACCGTCAATGGCAACCGTGTTGTGTTCGCTGGCGCGAACAACACTGCCGCAGGCAACTTTGACGACGACACCGCTCTGGGTCTGGAAGCAGCCTGGGCAACCGGTCCTTTCTCGCTGCAAGGCGAATACATGACTCGTAAGCTGAAAGCTGATGCTTCGACCGTTGAAGACATCAAAGCTAAAGGCTACTACGTACAAGCTGCCTACACCCTGACCGGTGAAGCGCGTGGTTACAAGCTGGGCAAGTTTGACGCGATCAAACCAGCCAATAACCAAATCGGCGCATGGGAACTGTTCTACCGCTACGACAGCATCAAGGTAGAAGACGACAACACGCTGACAACTGCTCAGCGTGCAACGCTGGACGAGGGCGATCGTAAGGCCAACGTTCATAACCTTGGTGTCAACTGGTATGCCAACGAAGCGGTGAAAATCAGCGCTACCTACGTTAAGGCTTCGGTTGATAACGTCACTAACAACCCTGGCACCACCGTTGCCTCGCGTACCGGTGATGATGATGGCGACGGCTTTATCGTCCGTGCTCAGTACGCGTTCTAAGTAGTCGTTTTACGCAACAAAGGTTCTGCTCCTTTTTAGCCCCGCCCAGTGCGGGGCTTTTTTATGGGCAGGATTTGTCGGGTGTTCGCTTGCTAGGCACCTGGATTCACGCCTTCGCGGGAATGACGAGTTGTAGCTCTTTTTAGGATTACCCGTCTTCCCCGCGAAGGCGGGGACCCAGGTATGGACTAGGAGAATTCAGGCACGTTACCGACCAGCCCGCTATGATGGCCCAGCCGTCTAGCCCGCCATGGATACGCCAATGCCTGTGCTTATTCTCGACTCCCTGTCCACCATTCCCGCTCAAGCCTGGGATGGGTTGCTACCCGAGTCGCAGCCGTTTTTGCGCCATGCTTTTCTCTCGGCGTTGGAAGACAGCGGCAGCGTGGGAGGGCGCAGCGGTTGGCGCGCCTCGCATCGGCTGTGGGTGAATGAGCAGGGCGAGTTGCAGGCGGCGTTACCGGCGTATTTGAAAAGCCATTCCTACGGCGAGTATGTGTTCGATCACGGCTGGGCCGATGCCTGCCGGCGCGCCGGTATCGACTATTACCCCAAGCTGCTCGGCGCCGTGCCGTTTTCGCCGGTCACCGGCCCACGTTTGTTGGGTTTGCCGGATAGTGCGTCGGCGTTGCTTAACCAGTTGACCGAAGATTTGCCGGCGCAGGGCCTGTCCAGCCTGCATATCAACTTCACCGACGAGCTGGCCAACGCGCTGCTCGATGGCCGGGAAAACTGGCTGCAACGCCTGGGTTGCCAGTTCCATTGGCGCAATCGCGGTTACCGGGATTTCGCTGATTTCCTTGATGTATTGGCCTCACGCAAACGCAAGCAAATGCGTAAAGAACGCGAGCAAGTGGCGGGGCAGGGCATTGCGTTTGAATGGCATCAGGGCGCTGAGCTAACAGAGGCGCAGTGGGACTTTGTCTATGCCTGCTACGCCAATACCTACGCCGTGCGTGGGCAAGCGCCGTACCTCACGCGTAACTTTTTCAGCCTATTGGCCGAGCGCATGCCCGAGGCGATTCGCGTGGTGTTTGCCGTTCAAGGCGCGCGGCCGGTGGCCATGGCATTCAGCCTGGTGGGTGGCGACAGTTTGTATGGGCGCTATTGGGGCTGTTTGGCGGAGTTTGATCGGCTGCACTTCGAGACCTGTTTTTACCAGGGCATGGACTATGCGATAGCCCAGGGCTTGCAGCGGTTTGATGCCGGCGCCCAGGGCGAGCACAAGCTGATTCGTGGCTTTGAGCCGGTGATTACCCAGTCGTGGCACTACCTCTGTCACCCAGGCTTGCGCGATGCAGTGGCGAATTTTCTGGAAGATGAGCGCGAAGGGATTTTGGCGTATGCCGAAGAGGCGAAAAGTCTGCTGCCATTTCGACAAGCCTGAGCGTTGACGGGCAACGCTCAGTTCTTGGCAGGGTTTAGCGAGGCGAACAGTTAGCTGTTCTGCGCGCGGCCGCCCCATTCCTGATACTTCAATTTATGCACTTCACCCAGGCTGTCTTCGTAGACCACGATGACCGGCACAACCCCGGTTTTGCCAGAGTTATCGGTGCGGTGCAGCACTTTGGCGACATCCACCTTCATGCCGTAGTGGTAGTCCACTGCCGGCAAGCCTGAACCTGGAGTCGGGTTCAAATCATCAGCAAATACACTCGGGGCGAACCCGGAGAGAACGGCGGTAACCAGTGACGCTATTTTCATGGTGGTCTTTCCTCAACGGTGGTGGGTCGAATGAAAGCGGCAACTGAAACCTTCCGGGCTTTTCAACGGTGAGCGGCGGGGAAAGGCTTGGATTGTGGCTTTCAGGGTGCGACAAGTTGTCGCGCTTTGAGACTATGGTTATTTACAAAAGGAAGCAAGCTAACGTTCAGCTTTTTTCCCGTGGTAGAGCGGTTGCCGACTAAGTGCGCTGTTGCTGCTCGCCAGTGCATCGGCATTGGCGAGCAATCACGAGCGCCTTAGCTGCGGTCATCCGCGCCGCCCAATTCCAGGTATTTCACCTTTTGCACGCGGCCTTGGCTGTCTTCGTAAACCATGGTCACCGGCACAACACCGGCGACATTGGAAACGTCGGTCAGCGACAGCACTTTTTTCACGTCCAGCTGCATGCCGTATTGGTATTCAACGGCTGGGATGCCGGCGCCGGCTTTGGCGGGATCTTTCGCGCCAGCTTGGGCAATAAGGGACGTTGCGACGGCGGCCAGAGCAAGGGTGGCGATGGCGGCGGTTTTCATGACGGTCATTCCTGATAGCGGGTTGGTGTGGCTATCTGAACAGCTGCGGCGACTCAGGAGAAATCAACGCTGGTTGTAGTACGGATCACCGCTATTGATATTGTTAGCCGGCTAACGAATTTATCCGTAGGCTGGGCGGTCCGCGTTCGGTGTGCGCACCGAGCGATTAAGCGGATATCGCCATGGTGCGCACAGCACACCCTACCTGCTTAATCGATACCGACAAACCCACCGGTCTGGTGATGCCACAGCCGCGCGTACAGCCCTTGCTGCGCTAGCAGTTGGGCATGTGTGCCGCTCTCGGCGATGCGGCCTTTATCGAGCACCACCAAACGGTCCATGCGGGCAATGGTGGAGAGGCGGTGGGCGATGGCGATCACGGTTTTGCCTTGCATCAGGCTGTCGAGGCTTTCCTGAATCGCGGCTTCCACTTCCGAGTCCAGTGCCGAGGTGGCTTCGTCGAGAATCAAAATCGGCGCGTCTTTGAGCAACACGCGGGCAATGGCGATCCGTTGCCGCTGGCCGCCAGACAGCTTTACGCCACGCTCACCGACATGTGCATCAAAGCCGGTGCGGCCCTCGGCGTCGGAGAGTTCGGGAATGTATTCGCTGGCGCGCGCTTTACGCACGGCTTCCCACAGTTCGGCATCGGTGGCGTCGGGCTTGCCGTACAGGAGGTTGTCGCGGATGGAGCGGTGCAGTAGCGAGGTGTCTTGGGTGACCATGCCGATGCGTTCGCGCAAGGTTTCCTGCGCCACTTCGGCGATGTTCTGCCCATCAATCAGAATTTCTCCGCCCTCAAGGTCATACAGGCGCAGTAGCAGATTGACCAAGGTGGACTTGCCCGCGCCTGAAGGCCCGATCAAGCCGATTTTTTCTCCAGCGGCAATTTCCAGGTCCAGGCCGCTAATAATTCCGCTGCCTTTGCCGTAGTGGAAACTGACGTTACGCATGCTCACCGCGCCAGATGGCACTTGCAGACGCGGCGCCTGGGCAATGTCGAGCACTTTGCGAGGCTGGGCGATGGTTTGCATGCCGTCTTGCACGGTGCCGATATTTTCGAAAATGCCGGTGACCACCCACATGATCCAGCCGGACATATTGATCAGGCGAATCACCAAGCCAGTGGCCAGGGCAATGGCACCGACGGTAATCAAGCTTTGGCTCCATAACCACAATGCCAGGCCAGTGGTGCCGACGATCAGCGCGCCGTTCATGCTGGTGATCACCACATCCATCAAGGTGACCACACGGCCGGCCATTTGCGTGGTTTCGTTCTGTTCCTTGAGTGCTTCGCGGGCGTAGTTTTGCTCGAA
>NZ_JBBNAH010000490.1:0-1706 GCF_037994325.1 Pseudomonas sp. | reverse complement strand
CCCTTAATTTCTCGCTAACCTATTGATTAACTTGAAGTTTTAAGAGCCTTCCGCGCCGGAAGTGGTGCGCATTATAAGCACCCAGGAAAAGACGTCAAGCGATTATTTGACCTTTTACTCAGCTTTCAATGTAACCCGCGCAAATGCCTTCTTGCCGGCCTGGCAAACATGGGTAGCGCCGAGTGCATATATAAAGGTGCGATCAACAACCTCGCCATCTATACGCACACTACCCGCATTCAGCAGATCGCGAGCACCAGCCGCGTTCTTAACCAACCCAGCCTTATTAAGGAGGGAAGCAATCGGCAGATCCTCAGCCGAGACAACAACAACTTCCGGCAAATCATCAGGTAGCTCGCCTTCCTTCATACGGTTACCCGCTGAACGATGAGCATTGGCGGCAGCTTCTTCGCCATGGAAGCGAGCGACAATCTCTTCAGCCAGCTTGATCTTGATATCCCGCGGGTTAGCACCATTAGCAACGTCCGCCTTGAACACACCAATCTCGTCCATCGAACGGAAGCTCAGCAGTTCAAAGTAACGCCACATCAAGGAATCTGGAATCGACACCAGCTTGTTGTACATAACGCCAGGCGCTTCCTGGATGCCGACGTAGTTACCCAGCGACTTGGACATCTTCTTCACGCCATCCAAACCTTCCAGCAGCGGCATGGTGAGAATGGTCTGCGCCTCTTGCCCGTAAGCGCGCTGCAACTCACGCCCCATTAGCAGATTGAATTTCTGGTCGGTGCCGCCCAGTTCGACATCCGCACGCAGCGCCACCGAGTCATACCCCTGCACAAGCGGATAAAGGAATTCATGAATGGCGATGGGCTGGTTGCCGGCGTAACGCTTGCTGAAGTCATCACGCTCCAACATGCGGGCCACGGTGTATTGCGAGGCAAGACGAATGAAGTCCGCTGGCGTTAATTGATCCATCCAGGTGGAGTTAAACGCGACCTCGGTTTTCGCCGGATCAAGAATCTTGAAGACCTGAGCCTTATATGTCTCGGCATTATCGAGAACCTGCTCACGCGTCAGCGGTGGACGGGTCGCGCTCTTACCGCTCGGGTCACCGATCATGCCGGTGAAGTCGCCGATCAAAAACACCACCTGGTGCCCCAGTTCTTGGAACTGACGCAGCTTATTAATAAGCACGGTATGGCCAAGGTGCAGATCGGGCGCAGTCGGATCGAAACCTGCCTTGATACGTAGCGGCTGGCCACGCTTCAATTTCTCGATCAATTCAGCCTCGACCAACACCTCTTCTGCACCGCGCTTGATCAGCGCCAGCTGCTCTTCAACCGACTTCATACCCGCCCCGCACCACCTGATTTTCGAAGGGAACCAACCATACAAGATCAGCAACTAATTACAAGTTTGCGCCTACCACTTGGCCCCCTGTCATAAAGGAGAAACTCGTAGGCTTGCCTCAAGGTGCTTTTGGTTATATTTTATACAGTTACTTCATATTCATCATTTTCTTCATATCTTTCTTTTCACCTTTTCAAAGTCAAATTACCTTATGACCTCAATTTCTAAAGCGCCGCCTCCATACCCCAAAAGCCATCTCCTAGCGGCCAGCGGGATCGCCGCCCTCCTCAGCCTGGCCCTTTTGGTTTTCCCATCACGCGAAGTAGAAGCAAAAAAGACCACCCTTAATCTTGATCTAAACGGCGCTGAGCAGCTCGAATCCTCCCCAAACG
>NZ_JBBNAH010000489.1:0-6277 GCF_037994325.1 Pseudomonas sp. | reverse complement strand
GTGATCATCTACCCGGATTTGCAGGCGCTGGTTTTGAAAGATATGGCCTTGTAGCGGGGTGTCCGGCAACGTACATCCGCGTGCGAATGGGCGCAGTTGGGTGTGGGCGACGGCATGGCCGGTTCGCAGATCGAGAAAATAGGCGGCGCCGTAGCCCAGATAATCAAGATCGGCAACGGTCAGCGATAACATCCAGTCCGGGGTGGTGACGCACCAATGGTTCCAACGCTTGCGTCGGCCTAAATTGCCGGGCATTGAGCATTGGATATGGGGGCGCGTAGACCAGCCAACTGCCATGGGCAGCAGTTGCCCCTTGGCATCGCATAACGGTAGCCAGGGGTCGGTGGCAAAGGCGCTGTTGAGGTTGCTCATCGAACACGTCCGTGTGTTGCTGATAAAGGAGGTTTGGCTGCAGATCGGGATTAGGCAGGAGCTGTCGTTCTATTAAAAGCGCCGCGCTGGTTTTACAGCGCTGGTGACGCGCCTGCCTGAAAGGTTGCCAAAATGTTGGCGCGAAGGATGCCCTTTCATCGCCTTGTGCTGCAAGTGCTGGCAATTGGCTTGCGGACCAACGGAACGGCTTCAAGAGCTGTAAGCAAATTCTTATAGCCCGCAATCGTGCAACCCCTTGGCTTGAGCCGGGTCGAAGCAACGCGCAGAATGCCCAGCCTCCGGGATTAGCCACTAACTGCAATTTTCTTTTACTCACTACCAAGCAAGGAAACACCATGAACCCGATTCGTACCCTTTGCACCGCCGCCTTTATGATCTGCCTCAGCGGCCAAGTATTCGCAGACGCCGCCAGCCACGCCGCTAGCGCCGAAACCTTCCTCAAACTGGCTCACGCCGACAAACTCACCGCTCCTATCTACGCTCAAGTCGACCAACTGTTCGACCAGCGCTTCACCCAGGCCCAAGCGCCAGAATCGAAAAAAGCTCTGCTGCAAACCTACCAAGCCAAGGCTAAAGCCTCGCTGGACAAAGCCGTTGCCTGGGACAAACTCAAGCCGGACATGGTTAAGCTCTACACCACCAGCTTCAGCGAACAGGAACTCAAAGACCTGATCGCCTTCTACCAGTCGCCACTGGGCAAGAAAGTGCAAGAAACCATGCCACGTGTAACCGCCCAATCGGCGCAAATGGCTCAAGCCAAACTGGAAGCTGCAGTACCGGAAGTGAACAAGCTGCTGGCTGACATGACCAAAGAGCTGACCCCAGCTGACGCCAAAGGCGCCGCTGCACCAGCCCCTGCTAAAAAGCCGTAATCGGAGTTGACCATGAGCATGCGTGAACGCATTCAAACCACCCTTGCTGCCCTCGAACCTGCGTTCGTTGATGTGCAGGACGAAAGTCATATGCACAGCCGTGGCCTCGAAACCCACTTCAAGGCCGTGGTGGTAACGCCAGCGTTTGTTGGCCTGAATGCGGTCAAGCGTCATCAAAAGGTCTACGCCACCCTGGGCGACCTGATGGGGCAGATGCATGCGTTGGCGCTGCATACCTACACCCCGGAAGAATGGGCAGCCACCGGAGCTGCTCCGGCTTCACCGACCTGCGCCGGTGGTCATTAATACCTGCGCTGTCTCCCGGTAAAAAAACCGCCGTTTGATCATTCAAACGGCGGTTTTTTTTCGCCCGTCCGCAAGGAGGGCTGTGTGTTGGTCAAACGCTTGATGCATTTACGCCGTGGTGCGCACAGCACAGCCTACGCAGCTTTGGCCTGGCAACGGCGCCTGAACATCGCATAAAATGCGCGCCGCGCCAGCAGGCGCCATTTTTAATACGTCCGGTCCGCCCTTTACGCGGGTGACCACCTGGAGAACTACCCGATGACCCAATCCATCGTCGTGGCGGCGCTGTACAAGTTTGTCACCCTGACCGACTACGAAGCGCTGCGTGAACCGTTGTTGCAAGCCATGCTCGATAACGGCATCAAAGGCACGCTGCTGATTGCCCTCGAAGGCATCAACGGCACCGTTTCCGGTAGCCGCGAAGGCATTGATGGCTTGCTCGCCTGGCTCAAACTTGATCCGCGCTTTAACGATATCGACCACAAAGAATCGTTCTGTGATGAGCAGCCGTTTTACCGCACTAAGGTCAAACTGAAAAAAGAGATCGTCACCCTTGGCGTGCCGGGCGTGGACCCTAACCTCAAGGTCGGCACCTACGTTGAACCGCAGGATTGGAACGCGCTGATCTCCGACCCCGACGTGCTGCTGATCGACACCCGCAACGATTACGAAGTGGCCATCGGCACCTTTGAAGGCGCGCAAGACCCGAAAACCAAAAGCTTCCGCGACTTCCCGGAGTACATCAAAGCCAACTTCGATCCGGCTAAGCACAAGAAAGTGGCGATGTTCTGCACTGGCGGCATCCGCTGTGAAAAGGCCTCCAGCTATATGCTCGGCCAAGGCTTTGACGAGGTTTTCCACCTTAAAGGCGGGATCCTTAAATACCTGGAAGAAGTACCGCAGGAAGAGACCAAGTGGCAGGGCGACTGCTTTGTGTTCGACAACCGTGTGACCGTGCGCCATGACCTCAGCGAGGGCGAGTACGACCAATGCCACGCCTGCCGTATTCCGATTTCGGTTGCCGACCGCCAATCGCCGCACTATGTACCTGGCGTCAGCTGCCCACATTGCTGGGACACCCTTAGCGAGAAAACCCGCAACGGTGCGCGCGAGCGGCAAAAGCAGATCGAACTGGCCAAAGCCCGTAACCAGCCCCATCCTTTGGGTTACAACGCGCGGGAAAAGTAAGCGCGGCCTACGCTCCACCGAATGCCTTTTAACGCCCCAGTAGCAGTCCCGGTTAGCGGAGTGAGCATGCAAGCGCGCCTGATTTATGTGATGGACCCGATGTGTTCCTGGTGCTGGGGTTTTGCTCCGGTGTTCGACGCCCTCATGCAACAGGCGCAAGCCGCCGGTGTTAGCAGCCACCTGGTGGCCGGTGGTTTGCGCGCGGGCACTGTCGCGGCGTTGGAGCCCACCACCAAGCGTTACATTCTTGAGCATTGGCAATCGGTGCTCACCAGCACCGGCCAGCCCTTCACCTTTGACGACGCGTTGCCCGATGGCTTTGTCTACGACACTGAGCCGGCCTGCCGTGCGCTGGTGGCCGCACGCAGTTTGGATGCCGATAGCGCCTGGCCGCTGGTCAAGCTGATTCAGCAGGCGTTCTATGTGGGCGGGCGCGACGTCACCCAGGCTGGCGTGTTGGTGGAACTGGCCGAACAGGCCGGTTTACCGCGTATTGAGTTTGCCGCTGCGTTTGACAGCGCCGCCGAGCAGGCCGCCACGGTTGCCGACTTTGAGTGGACGCAAAACCTCGGCATCGCCGGTTTCCCTACTGTGTTGGCAGAATGCGATGGTCGTTACGCGTTGCTCACCAACGGTTACCAAGCACTGGACCAACTGGCGCCGTTGCTGGCTCGCTGGCTGGAGCACAACGCCCATGCTTGATCGCTTGAGCTGGGAAGAAATCCGCCGTCTGGCCCTGCGCCACAAAAAATCGTTAGTAATCGCCAATCTGGTTGCCGTGTTTGCCACGGTGTGCAGCGTGCCTATTCCCCTGCTGTTGCCGCTGCTGGTGGACGAAGTGCTGCTTAAGCAGGGCGACGCCGCGCTCAAGGTAATGAATAACTTCCTGCCAACTGGCTGGCAAACGGCGGTGGGCTATATCGGCTTGATGGTGGTGTTGACCTTGGTATTGCGCAGCAGCGCCCTGGTCTTCAACGTGTTGCAGGCGCGGCTTTTTGCGCGCCTGTCGAAAGATATCGTGTACCGCATCCGCGTGCGCCTGATCGAACGCCTCAAGCGCATTTCCCTTGGCGAATACGAGAGCCTGGGCAGCGGCACGGTGACCACTCACCTGGTCACTGACCTCGACACCCTGGACAAATTTGTCGGCGAAACCCTTAGCCGTTTTCTCGTGGCCATGCTCACGCTGACCGGCACGGCCGGCATTTTGATGTGGATGCACTGGAAGCTGGCGCTGCTGATCTTGCTGTTCAATCCGTTGGTAATCTACGCCACCGTGCAGTTGGGCAAGCGGGTCAAACACCTGAAAAAGCTGGAGAACGACAGCACCTCGCGCTTTACCCAAGCACTAACCGAAACCCTCGAAGCCATTCAGGAAGTGCGTGCCGGTAACCGTCAGGGCTTCTTTCTCGGTCGCCTCGGCTTGCGTGCCCAGGAAGTGCGCGACTATGCCGTGGCCTCGCAATGGAAAAGCGATGCCTCCAGCCGCGCCAGCGGGCTGCTGTTTCAGTTCGGTATCGATATCTTCCGCGCCGCCGCCATGCTCACCGTGCTGTTCTCCGACCTCTCCATCGGCCAGATGCTCGCGGTGTTCAGTTACCTGTGGTTTATGATCGGCCCGGTCGAGCAACTGCTGAATCTGCAATACGCCTACTACGCCGCCGGGGGGGCGTTAACCCGGATTAATGAACTGCTGGCCCGCGCCGACGAGCCGCAATACGTGGGCGGCGCCAATCCCTTTAGCGGTCAACCCACCGTCGGCGTCGAAGTGCGCGGCTTAAGCTTTGCCTACCACGACGAACCGGTGCTCGACGGTCTTAACCTGGCGATCGAGCCCGGGGAAAAAGTCGCCATTGTTGGCGCCAGCGGCGGTGGTAAAAGCACCCTGGTGCAACTGCTGCTGGGCCTGTACAGCGCCCAGGCCGGCAGCATCCGTTATGGCGGCAAAAGCCTGGAAGAGATCGGCCTGGAAACGGTGCGCGAGCACGTCGCGGTGGTGCTGCAACACCCGGCGCTATTCAACGACACCGTGCGCGCCAACCTGACCATGGGCCGTGAGCGCAGCGATGAAGCCTGCTGGCGCGCACTGGAAATCGCCCAACTGGCCCACACCATTCAAGCCTTGCCCAACGGGCTGGACAGCATTGTCGGCCGCTCGGGCGTGCGCTTATCTGGCGGGCAACGCCAGCGCCTGGCCATTGCCCGCATGGTACTGGCCGAACCCAGCGTGGTGATTCTCGACGAAGCCACCTCGGCGCTGGATGCCGCCACCGAATACGCCCTGCACCAGGCCCTTGGCCAATTCCTGCAAGGCCGCACCACGCTGATCATCGCCCACCGCCTTTCCGCCGTTAAGCAAGCGGATCGGGTGCTGGTGTTCGACGGTGGCAAGATTGCCGAAGACGGCGGGCATCAAGAATTGATCGCCGAAGGCGGGTTGTACGCCAAGCTTTACGGCCATCTGCAGCACTAAAAGCGAACGACCGCACACCCTATACGTTGAAACGCGGTCGGCGCTTGACCGTAGGGTGTGCTGCGCGCACCTCGGGATTTACGGATTTATGCCATGGTGCGCACAGCAAACCCTACGGCCAATCGAGCGTAAGTTGGCTGTGGAATTCGCGCTCAACACCGCTCAGCGGGTCGGCAAACCGCAGGCTTTGCGCCAGCAGCTTTAGCGGCTTGCTGTAATCATCCACGGCGTTTTTATCCAGCTGTGGATAAAACGGGTCATTGCAAATGCCCGCGCCCAGCGCCGCCAAGTGCAGGCGCAGTTGGTGCTTCTTGCCGGTTACCGGGTACAGCCCATAACGCCAGAGCCCACCATTGCGCTCGCGCACCTGCATCAGCGTTTCGCTGTTGGGGTCGCCTTCACCTTCCTTCATTAAAAAGAACGGCTCGCCGGCCACCATGCGGGTTTTATGCAGGTGCGGAAATTCGACATGGGGTAGGGCAGGGGCGATGGCTTCGTAGGTTTTGTGTATCTGCCGCTCGGCAAATAAGCGCTGATACGCCGCGCGGCTTTGTGGTTGCACGGAGAACAGCACCAGGCCGGCAGTCAGGCGATCAATGCGGTGCAACGGCACCAGGTCGTGGCTGCCAAAACGTTTGCTCAAACGCGCCAACAGGGTTTGTTCCACGTATTCGCCTGCCGGGGTCACCGAGAGAAAATGCGGCTTGTCGGCGACGATCAGATGCTCATCGGCGTACAGCACCTGCTCTGCAAAAGGCACCGGCACCTCGTTAGGCACTTCACGGAAATAGTGAATGCGCAGGCCCTGTTTGTACGGGTGCTCCGGGCCGATGGTGGCGTTGTGTTCATCCAGCACTTTGCCGCGCGCCATGCGTTCGAGCCAGGTGTCGCGGCTGATGGCCGAGAAGTGCGCGCACAGGCAATCAAGCACCGTAAGCCAGGGGCCGGCGGGAAGGCAGAGGGTGCTGCGGCGGGTAGGGTGGGGCATGGTTATAGTCTTTTGGGAGCAGGCGCGATTTTAACCATATTCGGCGTACCTGGGTCC
>NZ_JBBNAH010000488.1:0-16866 GCF_037994325.1 Pseudomonas sp. | reverse complement strand
AACTTCGGGAGGCCGTATCGCTGTTTTCTCGCTATCATGTCGCCCCCGCTGGATCGGATCGGATTGTTTTCATGACTACATCTATTACCTACCCAACGATTGCTGACACCGTCGGCGAGACCCCTCTGGTGCGCTTGCAGCGCCTGCCGGGTAACACCAGTAATACGCTGTTGGTGAAGTTGGAAGGCAATAACCCGGCCGGCTCGGTGAAAGACCGCCCGGCGTTGTCGATGATTACCCGCGCTGAACTCAGCGGCGCGGTGAAACCCGGTGACACGCTGATTGAGGCCACCTCCGGCAACACCGGTATCGCCCTGGCAATGGTGGCGGCCATCAAGGGCTACCGGATGATTTTGATCATGCCGGACAATATGAGCGCCGAACGTAAGGCGGCCATGACGGCTTATGGCGCCGAGCTGATCATTGTCAGCAAGGACGAGGGCATGGAAGGCGCCCGCGATCTGGCTGAGCGCATGCAAGCCGAAGGCAAAGGCATCGTCCTTGACCAGTTTGCCAACGGCGATAACCCTATTGCGCACTACACCGGCACCGGCCCGGAATTGTGGCGCCAAACCCAGGGCACCATTACCCATTTCGTCAGCTCCATGGGTACCACCGGCACCATCATGGGGACCTCGCGCTACCTCAAGGAGCAGAACCCGGCGATTCAGATCATCGGTCTGCAACCGATGGAAGGCTCGGCGATTCCCGGTATCCGCCGCTGGCCGCAGGAGTACCTGCCGAAGATTTATCAGGCTGAGCGCGTCGACCGTATTGTCGATATGGCCCAACGCGAGGCCGAAGACACCATGCGCCGTCTGGCCCGTGAAGAAGGCATTTTCTGCGGCGTGTCTTCGGGCGGTTCCGTGGCGGCGGCGTTGCGGTTGTCCCAGGAAGTGGAGAACGCGGTCATCGTCTCGATTATCTGCGACCGTGGCGACCGTTACCTGTCCACCGGTGTTTACGATGACCCGGCATAACCATGGCTAAAAAAACCGGTGAGCTGCGCTTTCAACCCAGCGGCGGCACACGTGCGGTACAGATTCCGGTCGGCAAAAAACAGCGCTTAAGCATTGAGCGGCTGGCCAACGACGGCCGTGGTATCAGCTTTTTTGAAGGACGTACCTGGTTTGTTGCCGGCGCCTTGCCGGGCGAGCAGGTGGAGGCGCGCGTGCTGGGTGCGCGTAGCCAAATCGTCGATGCCCGTGCTGAACGCATTCTTGTCGCCGCCTCTACGCGTCGTCCGGCGCCGTGCGTGCATGCCTCGGTGTGCGGTGGTTGCAGCCTGCAACACCTGCCCCATGAGCAACAGTTAGTGCTTAAACAGCAACAGTTGAGCGAGCAGCTCAGCCGTATCGCCGGCTTGCAGCCCGAGGAATGGGCGCCGCCTTTGGTCGGCCCTGAGTTCGGCTATCGCCGCCGTGCGCGCATTGCCGTGCGTTGGGATGCCAAAGCCAAACGTTTGGACGTGGGCTTTCGCGCCGCCGCCAGCCAAGACATCGTCGCCATCAACGAATGCCTGGTGCTGGTACAGCCCTTGCAGTTGATCCTGCAGGTGTTACCGCAGCTGTTGCGACGCTTGTCCAAACCCCAGGCTTTGGGCCATGTGGAATTGTTCAACGGTACGGCCAGCGCCGTTTTGGTGCGCCATACCGCGCCGTTACCAGAGGCTGATGTGGCGTTGTTGCAGGCCTTTTGCGCTGAGCACAACGCGCAGTTGTGGTTACACGGTGAGGGCGAGCCGCAACCTTTTGATACCACCCAGGTACTGGGGTACCGGTTGGAACAGTGGGATTTGCAGCTAGCCTATCGCCCCGGTGATTTTGTTCAAGTCAATGCGCCGGTAAACGAGGCGATGATCGCCCAGGCGCTAGACTGGTTAGCACCGCAGGCCCATGAGCGGGTGCTGGATCTGTTTTGTGGCTTGGGTAATTTCACCTTGCCACTGGCGCGCCAGGTGCACGAAGTGGTGGCGGTGGAAGGGGTGCAAGTGATGGTGCAGCGGGCGGCGCAAAACGCCGTTGCCAATGGTCTGCCTAACGCGCACTTTTTCCAGGCCGACTTGTCGAACTCGCTTGCCGACGCGCCCTGGGCGGCTCAAGGTTTTTCTGCGGTACTGCTAGACCCCCCGCGTGACGGCGCTTTGCAGGCCGTTGAGCGGCTGGCAAAACTGGGTGCCAAGCGCGTGTTGTACGTGTCTTGCAACCCCGCCACCTTGGCCCGTGATACGGCCGTGCTGGTGCAACAGGGTTACCGGCTAAAACGTGCCGGAATCCTCGATATGTTTCCGCAAACGGCACATGTTGAGGCGATGGCGTTATTTGTGGCGGACTAGGATGTTCGCGTAACCGACTGGCCCGCAGAGGCTGGCGATATTCGGCGTGTGGACTGCGCGTCGTAGGGAAGGTAAACGATGGTACAGGTTAGAGCGCAGCAACCGATCAACACGGATGGCAGCATCAACCTAGAGGCCTGGCTCGATCATGTGTTGAGCGTCGACCCGGCGCTGGATCGTGAGGCCCTCAAAGCGGCGTGCGAATTCGCCCGCGAAGCCGAGCAGCAAGCCAACGCTGCGCAGAACCTGTGGACCGAAGGCACCTCCAGCTTTCGCACGGGCCTGGAAATTGCCGAAATTCTCGCTGACCTCAAACTCGATCAGGACTCCCTGGTGGCCGCCGTTGTTTATCGCGGCGTGCGTGAGGGCAAAATTCCCCTGGCCACCGTGCAGCAACGTTGCGGCGCTACGGTGGCCAAGCTGATTGAAGGCGTGCTGCGCATGGCCGCCATCAGCGCCAGCCTGAACTCCCGTGAATCGCTTGTGCTGGGCAGCCAGGCGCAGGTGGATAACCTGCGCAAAATGCTGGTGGCCATGGTTGATGACGTGCGCGTGCCGCTGATCAAGCTGGCCGAACGTACCTGTGCCATTCGCGCGATCAAGAACGGCGACGACGAAAAACGCCAACGCGTGGCCCGCGAAGTATTTGATATCTACGCGCCGCTGGCCCACCGCCTGGGTATCGGCCATATCAAATGGGAGCTGGAAGACCTGTCCTTCCGCTACCTGGAGCCGGAGCAATACAAGCAAATCGCCTCGTTGCTGCACGAGCGCCGGCTAGACCGTGAGCGCTTTATCACCGACGTGATGGTGCAACTTAAAGACGAGCTGGCCGCCACCGGCGTGCAGGCCGACATCAGCGGTCGGGCCAAACACATCTATTCCATCTGGCGCAAAATGCAGCGCAAGGGTTTGGCCTTTAGCCAGATCTACGACGTGCGTGCCTTGCGCGTGCTGGTGCCGGAAATGCGCGATTGCTACACCGCACTCGGCATCGTCCACACCTTGTGGCGGCATATTCCCAAGGAGTTTGACGACTATATCGCCAACCCCAAGGAAAACGGCTACCGCTCGCTGCACACTGCGGTAATCGGCCCGGAAGGCAAGGTGTTGGAAGTGCAGATTCGCACCCACGCCATGCACGAAGAGGCGGAGCTGGGCGTTTGTGCGCACTGGAAATACAAAGGCACCGACGTTAAGTCCGGCTCCAACCACTACGAAGAGAAAATCTCCTGGCTGCGCCAAGTGCTGGAGTGGCACGAAGAGCTGGGCGATATCGGCGGCCTGGCCGAACAACTGCGCGTGGATATCGAGCCCGACCGCGTCTACGTGTTCACCCCCGACGGCCACGCTATCGACCTGCCTAAGGGCGCGACGCCGCTGGACTTTGCCTACCGCGTGCACACCGAAATCGGCCATAACTGCCGCGGCGCCAAGATCAACGGCCGTATCGTGCCGCTCAACTACAGCCTGCAAACCGGCGAGCAGGTGGAAATCATCACCAGCAAGCACGGCGTGCCGAGCCGGGACTGGCTGAACAGCAACCTGGGCTACGTCACCACCTCGCGGGCGCGGGCCAAGATCGTGCACTGGTTCAAGCTGCAAGACCGCGACCAAAACGTCGCCGCTGGCCGCACCTTGCTGGAGCGCGAACTGGCACGCCTGGCCTTGCCGTCGGTGGACTTCGAGAAACTGGCGGAAAAGGCCAACCTGCGCACCGCTGAAGACCTGTTCGCCTCCCTGGGCGCTGGCGACCTGCGTATAGCGCAGGTGGTAAATGCGGCGCAGCAACTGGTTGAACCGGAGCGCGGCAACGAGCAACTGGAACTGATTCCGCGCCGGCACAGCAGCTTTAAACCGGGCAAACGCGGCGATATTCAGATTCAAGGTGTGGGTAACTTGCTCACGCAAATGGCGGGTTGCTGCCAACCGCTGCCGGGCGATGCCATTGTTGGCTATATCACCCTGGGGCGTGGTGTCAGCATTCACCGTCAAGACTGCGCCTCGGTGCTGCAACTGGGCGGCCGCGAACCTGAGCGCATTATCCAAGTGAGTTGGGGCCCGGTGCCGGTGCAGACCTATCCCGTGGACATCATCATCCGCGCCTACGACCGCTCCGGTCTGCTGCGTGACGTTTCACAGATGTTGCTGAACGAGAAGATCAACGTGCTGGCGGTCAACACCCGTTCCAACAAGGAAGACAACACCGCCGCCATGTCGCTGACCATCGAGATTCCCGGTTTGGAAGCATTGGGGCGGTTGCTTGGTCGCATCTCACAACTTCCCAATATCATCGAAGTTCGCCGCCACAGAACCTCGTAAGTACGGTGCGCCGGTCCACGCCGACCGGCGCACCCGACAGGGACTTCCTTATGTACCAACTCAACGACCTTCTGCACCTGATGGCCCGCCTGCGTGACCCGCAATACGGCTGCCCGTGGGACTTGCAGCAGAACTACGCGACCATCGTGCCGCACACCATTGAAGAAGCCTACGAAGTGGCCGACGCCATCGAGCGTGGCGACTTCGATCATCTGCCCGGCGAGTTGGGCGACCTATTGTTTCAGGTCGTCTACTACAGCCAATTAGCCCAGGAAGAAGGGCGCTTTGAATTCGCCACGGTGGTGGACGCCATCACCACTAAATTACTGCGCCGTCATCCCCATGTATTCCCTGATGGCGATCTGTACGGCGCGCCGGATATGGCGCGCTTGAGCGAAGCCGCGGTGAAGCAGCGCTGGGAAGAAATCAAAGCCCAGGAGCGCGCCGAGAAAGCCGCAGCGCCTGAACAGCTGTCGCTGCTGGACGATGTGCCGACTACCTTGCCGGCGTTGTCCCGCGCGGCCAAGCTGCAAAAACGCGCCGCCCAGGTTGGCTTTGATTGGCCCGAAGCGCTGCCGGTTGTGGATAAAGTTCGCGAAGAACTGGATGAAGTGTTGGAGGCGATGAGCGCCAATGACGAGGAGGCCATGGCCGAAGAAATCGGCGATTTGCTCTTTGTCGTGGTGAACCTGGCGCGGCATTTAAAGGCCGACCCGGAAACCGCGCTGCGCGCTGCCAACGCCAAGTTCGAACGGCGTTTTCGCTTTATTGAACAGGTGCTGCGCGAGCAGGGCCGCGATATGCAGGCCTGTAGCCTGGAAGAGTTGGACAGCATCTGGGCCCAGGCCAAACGCGAAGAGCGCACGGCGCCCAGTTGCGGCTAAGCGCGGCGGTAGGTTTAATCCCCCAGCGTGTGGAAGAATAACGGCGTTTTTTACGGTGCCCTTGAGAGAGTCGTCAGATGAGCATGTCATTGCGTGATCAGTTGCTGAAAGCCGGCCTGGTCAACGAAAAGCAGGCCAAACAGGTCGGCAAGGAAAAGCAGAAACAAAAGCGCCTGGAGCATAAAGGCCAGGTGGCAGTGGACGACACCCAGCAGCGCATTGCCCTGGAAGCCAAGGCCGAGAAAATCGCCCGCGACCAGGAACTCAATCGCCAGCAACAGGAAAAAGCGCAGAAGAAAGCTGAGGCTGCGCAGGTGAAACAGCTGATTGAGCAGAGCCGTTTGCCCAAGCTGACCACCGAGGATTACTACAACTTTGTCGACGACAAAAAGGTCAAGCGCATCTCCGTTAACGCCCTGATGCGTAACAAGCTCAGCAGCGGCTCGTTGGCCATCGTGCAACATGGCGGCGGTTACGAAATCATCCCCCGCGAAGCCGCGTTGAAAATCCAGGAACGCGACCCTCGGCGCGTGGTGCAACTCAACGTGCAGACCGAAGAAGACGACGCTAACGATCCATACGCGGCGTACAAGATTCCGGATGATTTGATGTGGTGAGTTGCGCTACTAACGTCCGCAACTGCGCGCCTCTGGATTCCCGCCTACGCGGGAATGACGGAGGTTTGTAAGGCCGTCACCGTCTTCCCCGCGCAGGCGGGGACCCAGGTGCGCAGTCCTCGACCAATGTGCGTTTGTGCCTGATTCCTACGTACGCGGGAATGACGGAGGTTTGTAAGGCCATCACCGTCTTCCCCGCGCAGGCGGGGACCCAGGTGTGCAGTACTCCACGAAGCTGCGTTTGTGCCTGTGCCGACGGTAATCCGTTCTTGGCTAACCCCGCGCCTTTGGCTAGAGTTCCCGCCGTGTGCCGTTTAGCGCGCACGGTGCTCTAACCACGACAAGGACGTGCCATGGATTCCATCTATCCACCCAACCCGCTACAAGTCCCGGCGAATCTCAGCCAACCCAGCGCCAGTTACCGTCGCCAAGCCCTGCTGGCCATGAGCGGATTGGGCTTCTTTATCTTTCTGTATTTCTCCATGGCCGCTTGCTTTGCCTGGAGCAGCTATCACTCAATCAATATGGCCCTGGTCGATCCCCAGCATGCGGTGCCGTGCTGGATCGTTGGCCTGAGCGCCGGTTTTCTTGCGCTGTTTATGATCAAGGCGCTGTTCTTCTTCAAAAAGGGCGGCGATGTGCAGGAGCTGGAAATTACCGCCGCGCAAGAGCCGCAGTTGTTTGAGTTTCTTCACCAATTGGCCGACCAGGCCCGCGCGCCACGACCGCATCGGGTGTTCCTCAGCGCCGATGTCAACGCCGCCGTGTTCTACGACTTGTCGCTGCTGAACCTGCTGTTTCCCTCGAAGAAAAATCTGATTATCGGCCTGGGTCTGGTGAACGTGCTGACCTTGAGCGAGCTCAAGGCGGTGCTTGCCCACGAGTTTGGGCACTTCGGACAGAAGACCATGGCGGTCGGCCGTTGGGTGTATGTGGCCCAGCAGATCGCCGCGCATATCGTCGCCAAGCGCGATGCCTTGGATAAGTTTTTACGCATGCTGTCGCGGGTTGACCTGCGCATCGCCTGGTTGGGCTGGTTGCTGACGTTGATCGTCTGGTCGATCCGCTCGCTGCTGGAAACGGCTTTTAACCTGGTGCTGATGGCCCAGCGCGCGCTGTCCCGCGAGATGGAGTTTCAGGCCGACTTGGTCGCCGTTTCCCTGACCGGCAGCGATGCTCTGGTGCATGCCCTGCAAAAACTGCAGGCCGCTGATGATGCGTGGGATCGCGCGATTAACTTTGGTTACGGCGAGCTACACGAAGGGCGTGTGGTGCGCGATTTGTTCGCGGTGCAAAGCCGCGTGCTTGAGCATTTGCGCCAGGTGTTGAATGACCCCGGCTACGGCGAAGTGCCGGCGTTGCCGGAACAGGCGCGCGAGAGCCATCGGATTTTCCAGAGTGAATTTGCCCAGCCGCCGCGTATGTGGGCGACCCATCCGCTTAACCATGAGCGTGAAGCCAATGCCAAACGCCTGTACGTGCCGGCAACCCTGGACTCGCGCAGCGCCTGGAGCGTCTTTGCCCAGCCGCAAACGCTGCGTGAGGCCGTGACCCAGCGCGTGCTGCGCTTGGAAGAGGCGCGCGAAGCGGTGGCGCTTGATGAGTCGCTGCAAGCCCTCGACCAGCAGTACGCCCAGGAAGTCTTTAAAGGCCGTTATCGCGGCGTCTACTTGGGCCGCTCGGTGGTTCGTCATGCGGCCACGGTGAATGATTTGTATGTTGTCGGTCGCGGCATTGGGCCGTCGTACCTGGCCCAGCTGTACCCGGAAAGTCTGCACGATCAATTGGAGAACCTGCGCAGCTTGGAGCGGGAAAAGTCTCTGCTTGAAGCGCTGCGCGACGGCACCTACAAAGCGCCGGGCGGAGTGATTCGGCATCGCGAGCGCACCTTGCAACCCCGTGAACTGCCCGCTGCCATTGCCGCCATGCGGGAAGAATGCGAAGCCGCGCAAGTTCAGATCATCGAACATGACCGCCTGTGCCGCAGCGCCCATTTGTCTGCCGCCGCCACCGTGCAGAACGGCTGGGAAGCGCATCTGGCTTCGACCTTGGCCTTGCTGCATTACGCCGACCACAGCCAGGCCAGCATCCGCGATGCCCAGGGCTTTCTTGCCAACGTCGTGGCTGTGGTAACGGCCGACGGCAAGGTCAGCAGCCGCGAACTCAAGCGCGTGATCAGCGCCGGCAACGAACTGCACCGCGTGCTGGGTGGTATCTATCGTCAGGCGCCGCAGGTACAGCTCAGCGCCGATTTGCTCAGTGAAATGGGGATTGAGAGTTGGCAGGAGGCCGTTGGTGAGTTCACCCTGCCGCCGCCGGACAAAAACAATATCAACGACTGGATGAACGTAATCGACGGTTGGGGCAATGCGCTGGCCAACGCCCTTGGTCACCTGCGCCAAGTGACCCTGACGCGCTTGCTGGTGGGGGAAGCGAAGGTCGCCGACTGGCTACACAACGACCAAGCCGCTGAGCCGGCCCCGGAGCCTTCCAACGTGCCGCAGCCGTTCGAAACCTTGCTGCCAGGTAGCGAACGGCAACTGCAAAAACGCCTGGGTTTGTGGGACCGCTTCCAAGTGGCCGACGGCTTTTTCCCAGCGTTGTCGCGCTTACTGGTCGCCGGCTGCATTGTCGGCGCTGCTTTGCTGCTGAGCGCCACGCTGGAGCTGTGGTTTTAAACAACCCGTGTACGCCGGGACCTGTAGAGCGTTTCGGCGGCGTTCGTCAGCTTGTGGATGCAATAATCTGCACGTGCTGGCAAAAGGCCTGTCATAGCTCCCAGATCGTCAATTTGGGAGCCTCTATCAATGGCCGATAAATACAACCTGCAACGCTTTGTCGATGCCCAAGCCACAACCTATGAGCAAGCCCTTGCCGAGCTACAAGCGGGCAGGAAACAAAGCCATTGGATGTGGTTTATCTTTCCCCAGCTCAAGGGGCTGGGCCATAGCGACACCGCCCAGCGCTATGGCATTTCCGGGCTGGACGAAGCCAATGCCTACCTGACTCACCCGGTATTAGGCCCCCGTTTGCGGGTTTGCACCGACGCCATTCTGGCCTGGGGCCAACGCAGCGCGCGGGACATTTTCGGCAGTCCCGATGATATGAAACTGTGCTCGTGCATGACCTTGTTTGCCACCCTTAGCCATGAGCCGGGCTTATTTTCGCAAGTGCTGGAGCAATTCTTCGATGGGCACGCGGACCCGCTGACGCTGGCGCGGGTGGGTTAGTACGGAAGTCTACGTGCTGAGCAACGTGAGATAGGTGTTAATCCGGGTGGGATTTGCCATGATGGCGCATTGCCAATTTGCGCCCAGGACTACCCGTGAACGGACTCGCCACTATCAGCACAACCGGCTTTCTTCTGGCGCTATTGGTTCAAGCCGGGTTCGCGCCAGCGGCCTTCGCGACCAGCGAAACCGAGATCTACGTCGCCCGCCAACTGCCCAACGAAACTGCCGCCCACTACCGCGCATTCCCCTGTGACTATTTAGAGGTCGCGGCAAAAACCGCCGACGAATTCCTTGCCGGTACGTTGCCCGAAGCCAAGCAATTGGGCAGTGCGCGCAAGGTTGCGGTGGGCCTGGTGCGGATGGAAAAAAGCTGCCCGACCACCACGTTGCTTTCCGGCGGCCGCCTGGGGCTTTCCATCGACGATATCGACCCAGGAAAGTCTGCTCGCTTGAACACCCCCACGTCCGGCGTATGGGTCAACTCGGCTGCTCCCGGCAGCACCGGCGAGCGCGCAGGTGTGTTGGCTCGCGATGTGATCGTGGCGCTTAACGATGTGCCGGTGGAGGGCGTTATTACCCTCAGAACCCTGGTGGGGCGAACGCCCGTTGGCACTCAAGTAAAACTGAAAATCTGGCGCGCGCCGCAGTGGCTGGAACTGTACGCCGAAGTTGGCCCGCCGCTGCCGGGTACAGCCGTAGCCAGTGTGCCCATAAGTGCGCCAGCTACTGCTTCTGCTCCGCGCCCCAGCGCCATCAGCCCAGCCACTTCACTGCAAGGTATGACGCTGGAAATGGTCAGCGGTCCGGTCGCGACGGCAGTCGGTCTGCCACAAGCCGCGGGCTTGCGGGTAGTCGGCCTGGACAAAGGCAGCCTCGGAGAAAAGGCTGGCTTCAAGGCCCTGGACGTCATTCTGGATGTGGCTGGCCAGGAGGTGGGCTCCGTTGCCCAGTTGAGCGCCATCGTTGAACGCATGCGCCCAGGCTATAAGGCGACGCTCACGGTGTGGCGTTACCGGGCGAAGAAAGAACTGAGCCTGGTGTTGAAGTAACGGCGTTGCTGCTGTTCACCGTTTTACCTTAGGAAATGGTTATGAACCTACGTGCGCGGTTGTTACCTGTTTTAGCCGTTGGGCCGCTATGCCTGGGCTTGCAAGGCTGTTCGACCCCGGCGATGGAGGCGTTTGTTAACTACAACCCCGAGCCGCTTCAGCAGTCGCTGGTTACTCGCCAGGTGGGCGTTAATGACTACCTGTTGTTGGATACCGCCGGTGGTTATTTGACCCCGCTGTGCCTGATGGCCTTTAACTTTTCGCCCACGGCCATTAACAGCATTGACTACCTGTTGGCCAACGGCGCCGACGTTAACCAGCCCTGTGGCAGGGGCAACAGTTACAGTGGCTATACCGCTTTGGATTTTGCGGTCGATCAAGCGTACGAATTTCAGAAAACCCTTAATCCCTATATAGGGCCCAGAACCAAGCCCTCGAAAACGCCCATTTTTATGGCCACTGTCGCCAAGTTGCGCGCTCATGGCGGCGGCTCGTTGCGGGGCTCGGATAGCCCAGAGGCTATCGCCGCCCAGTTCAAGTCATGGAACGGCAGCAACGACGCTTTTGTCGAGAAATGGGCTGCGGATATTCGGCGCGAGGAGGCTGAGTCAAAAAAGAACAGCCTGTTTACCGCCGAAAATCTCAGTGCGGTCGCCGCCGTAGCGGGGACGGCTACCGCCCTCTACGCCAACCAGGCGCAGAGCGCCGGCAATGTCGCAGCCCTGGCACCGGCCACTCAAGCCTTGCGCAGCAGCACCAGCAACGTCGGTAGTGCTGCCGTAGCCACCAGACCTGCGGACGCGTCCGCCACCTCGCTGCAGAACATGGCCGGCATTAACGCTGCCACTGATAACGCCCGTGCTACGCGCGGCCAGCAATTGGACCAGATAGTCGCCAAGGTCGCCGCCGATGGCGGCATGAAAACCATGGTTGCCAGCTACCGATGCTCTGCCGAAGAGCCACTGCAAAGCGTCACCGTGCCGTACAAGACCGAGGCATGCCGAGCGGCCAAACAGAACTGGTTTGCGGTGTACGCCTGCAACGAGGTGGCGAGCATGAGCGCGGCCAATGAGCAATGCCGCCAGGGGTGCGGCAACGTCAATTGCGACGAGGGGCAATAGCCCATCCCACTGCTTGAAAGCTGCGCGGTTATTGGGCTTGAGGGGATATGCGGGTGTATGGCACTCTGCAATCACTTGGCCGCTGGCTATTATCTGCTTTACCAAATGGATGCTGTTGACGCGACGCGCTTGGAGAGGGGCGCTCGTGACGGGGTATCTGCCAACATCACCAGGGACGGACCTTCCTATGCGCTTGCCTGCTCGTTCATCTTCCGCTGCTACCCCGTGTATTAGCAGTCTGACAGTGTTGTGCCTGCTGCTTAGCGGCTGCGCTCAGTACCAGATGGCGCAGGTGCCCAACAATATCCCCGATGGTGTGGCCACCCACCGATTTCAGACCACCACCAGCGCCTTTGAATACTCAGGCGAATGGAAAAATAGCCTTCCCAATGGTGCTGGCAGCGGCCGCGACTTTGATGCGGCCGGGCAAGTGACCGCTACCTGTAAAGGTCAGTTCAGCAATGCGCCCGGCTCGCTTGGCGGTTACGGCGAGGGCGAGATCTACCGCACCAATGGCACGGTGATTTTCCGCGGCGTCATTGTGTCTTCGCTGATGGGCGGTATGGGCTGTATGCCGGGCACCAAAGGCACCTATATTTCGCCGGCCGGTTGGAGCGTGAAAGGCGAGACGTTCCAAAGTATTACCCAAGCGTCCGGTGTGTTTATGACTTCGGGGCCGTGCACCTTGGGCGACCCGCAGGGTAATACCTGGACCGGCGTCTGTAATCTGCCGACAACCTCGAAACACCTGTCCATTAAGCAGGACGAGTACAAGCATTGGGTGGATGAGCTGAATGTGTACCCCACCTATATGCAGTTCACCGGCGGCGGCATTACCAATTTCACCTTGGCCAATGGCCCCGGTGTGATGCGCTTTGCCAATGGTGAACAGGTGGAAGGCAACTTTGACGCCGGCCACCTGGAGGACGGCCTGGTGCGGGTTACCGCCGCTAACGGCCAGGTTTCTCAGGCCATGGCTAGCAACGGCAAGTTGGGTCAGCGGTTTAGCGCCGGCGGCCAGTTGGCCGACGCCAAAGCGTGCGGTTTTCCTGGCTGGCGTTTGCTCAGTGGCCGCTGTGAGCAAAACAGCTGGTCCGGCGAGGTCGAGGCCTACGATGCCAATGCCATGGAACGTATCACTGGGACCTTTAAAAAAGGCGTGCCCAGCGGCACGGTCACTTGGTCACGGCTCGACTCCGGCCTGCAAATACGCGGCACCATGGTTGCCAGCAATGGTGGCTTGGGCTTTAGCAAGGGGCGAGTAAGCGTTAATGACGCGCTTGCTTATGAAGGTGAAATGAGCGGCTTCGCCCCCAATGGCAACGGTATTTGCACCGTCAGCGGTAGCCCGGAACGTTGCGAATTTATCAACGGCGAGCGGGTGGACGCGTTGTATAAAACCCGCGTGGAAAACGAGCGACTGCGCAGTGAAATCGCCGCCAGTCAGCAGCAAAAAGCCGAGCAACACGCACAGCAGCAAGCTGCCGCGCGCCGCCAAGCACAGGCTGAGGCCGCTGCCGAAGACGACAGCGGTGACCTATTCGGCAAGGTCATGGCCATTGGTATTGGCGCTGGCGCCGTCAGCTCGGTGTCCGGCGTTGATAGCGCGATTCGCAACCAAATGATTACCGGCATGGCTGCCGATATCCTTACCGACGGTAAAGCCGGCGGCATCGCCACCGCTCAACGTAACCTCGGCGTGCAAAGCAGCGCCGGGAGTGTGCAGCCAGTGTTGTCGACCCTAAGCGGCGCTACCTTGGGCAACAGCAGCGTGCTCAAAGGAAGCTCCGCCGTAGCCAGCAGCGCCGGCACCGATGCTTCCACCGCCACCCTGAAAAATATCGCCGGCATGGGCAGCACGGCTGGCCACGCTGAACGCAGTCAGAAACTCGACGACATCGTTGCCAAAGTAGCCGCCGATGGCGGCATGAAAACCATGGTTGCCAAGTACCGCTGTTCTGCCGAAGAGCCCGAGCAAAGCGTTACCGTGCCCTATAAAACCGAGGCGTGCCGAGCAGCCAAGCAGAATTGGTTTGCGGTGTACGCCTGCAACGACGTTGAGCACATGAGCGCGGCGAATCAGCAGTGCGTTCAGGGCTGCGGCAATGCGAATTGCGATGAGCAGTAGCACTGCCGTTTATAGCTAGATACCTGAGTACGTTGTCGACGTGCCTGCGCTCGCGTCGACCTGGCAAATTGGCGGGGGGAGGCAGCTAGCCGCCTGACTCCGCTTGCTCACATTTGCCCTCGCGCATCTGCGCCAACACCCGCTCAGCATTGCCTTCACAGCCCATACCTTCGGGCTTGTTTTTGATAGTGGCGATGATTTCCAGAAGCTGTGTTTTGTTCTGCGCTAGGCGTTGTTGCATGGCGTCGATCTCGTCGACTTTGCGTTGCAGGGTGCTGAGCACTTCGTCGTGCTGCCAGCCTTGTGGGTTGTTGTCGGGCAGAAACCGGCGGATTTCTTCCAGGCTGAACCCTGCGCGCTGGGCGTTGAGGATAATTGCCAGGGTGTGTTCGGCGTGGGGCGGGTAGTGGCGATAGCCGTTGGCGTGGCGTTGCGCGCTAATCAGGCCGCTGGCTTCGTAGAAGCGAATGCGTGATGGGGCGATGTTTGTGCGTTGGGCCAGTTCGCCGATTTTCATGCGGTGCTCCTGCTGGGCGCGCTTGGCTTAGTGGGGGGATTGACCTTAAAGGTGACTTTAACCTTAGGCTCGCCTCATCTGCTAACCGTATTTCGCTTTGGAGCTCTAGATGACTGCCTTTTCCCCTGTGCAATTACCTAACGGCAGCACCGTTGCCAACCGTATCGCCAAAGCGGCGATGGAAGAAAACCTTGCTGATGCCGAGCAGGGGCCTTCTGCTCAATTGCTGCGTTTGTATCAGGCCTGGGCGGAGGGCGGTGTGGGGCTGATTCTGACCGGCAACGTGATGGTCGATCGCCGCGCCATGACCGGCCCCGGCGGCGTAGTGCTGGAAGATGCACGGCAATTGGATAAGTTTCGCCAGTGGGCACGCGTCAGCCGCAGCCACGGCGCTCAGGTGTGGATGCAGCTTAATCATCCAGGGCGGCAGATGCAGGCCAGCCTTGGCCAGCAGACTGTGGCGCCGTCGGCGGTATCGCTGCAGCTGGGCGGTATGTCGAAGATGTTTGCCGAGCCCAAACCCATGAGCGAGGCGGATATCGCTGAGCTGATCCAACGTTTCGCCACCGCCGCGCAGTTGGCGGAGCAGGCCGGTTTTACCGGTGTGCAGATTCATGCGGCGCATGGCTATTTGCTTAGCCAATTTCTTTCGCCATTGACCAACCAGCGCACCGACCGCTGGGGCGGCAGCCTGGAAAACCGCGCGCGAGTGCTGACCGAAGTGGTCAAGGCCGTGCGCGCCGTGGTGGCGCCGCAGTTTTGCGTAGCCGTAAAGCTCAACTCGGCGGACTTCCAACGCGGTGGTTTTGACGGCGCGGATGCGTTGCGGGTGGTGGAGCTGCTGAATGAACTGCCAGTGGATTTGGTCGAGCTATCCGGTGGCAGTTATGAAGCGCCCGCCATGCAAGGTGATGCGCGTGACGGCCGCACGTTGGCGCGTGAGGCCTACTTTCTTGAATTCGCCAGCGACATCGCCAAGGCCGCGCGCATGCCGCTGATGGTCACCGGCGGCATTCGCCGCTTACCGGTGGTTGAAAAAGTGCTAGCCAGTGGTGTGGCCATGGCCGGTATCGCCACCGCCTTGGCTATCGAGCCAGCCTTGCCGAAACGCTGGCAGGCCGGCCAGACCGACAGCCCTGAGCTGGCGCCGATCACCTGGAAGAACAAGGTCTTTGCCTCGCTGGCCTATATGGCCGTGGTGAAGTTTCAACTGCGCCAATTGAGCCGCGGCAGCCAGCCAAATCCTGGGGTGTCGCCGTTGAAAGCGCTGGTGCTGGAGCAGGTAAAAACGCTGAGTCGCACGCGGCAGTACAAGCGCTGGATGGCTGCTAATTAGGTTCTCGCCCGTTTTTATGTAGCCTGATTCCGGGCATCCAGTTTTAGGCTATTCATCTGCGCTGCTTGACAGGCACGATGCGCGCTCCAAAAATGTACGTAAGTTGCGCATAGTTATGGATGCTACCTTTGTAGAAATGCGGATGTTTTCCCAACATCGCAGCCACTATCTGGACGACCAGGCATTCGTCGATGTTCAGCAAGTGTTGTTGTTGCACCCAGAGGTGGGCGATGTCATTGCCAACACCGGCGGCTTACGCAAGGCTCGTTTTAGTGACGGGACGCGTGGTAAGGGTAAGCGAGGAGGGCTGCGGATTATTTATTACTGGTGGCAGGCGGGAGGGCAAATTTGGCTCTTCACCCTGTACGACAAGGATGAATTGGAGGACTTGAGCTATGACCAGCGCAAATTGTTAAAGCACCTATTGGAATCTGAAATAAAAGTGAGAAAGCGGCCATGACCAAGAAGCGCGATATTTTTGCAGAGATTGTCGACGGTTTTCGAGACTTGGCGCAGGAGCGCGAAGGCAAGATCACCCTGCGCACCTACACGGTTGAGGCCAAATCGCTGGCGCCGGCCACGGCAGAGGAAATCATCGCCGTGCGCAAAAAACTCAATATGTCCCAGCCGGTTTTTGCTCAACACCTGCACGCCACACCCAGCACGGTAAAGAACTGGGAGCAGAACCGCGCTAAGCCCAATCCGCAAGCCACGGTGCTTATTCGACTATTGAATGCCTATCCAGAAACGGCCAAGCACCTAGCGCAAATTGCCTGATCACTGCGCCGACCACACCGCCAATTCATACCCATCCAAATCAAAAAACTGAAACCGGCGTCCGCCAGGAAAGGCAAAAACCGCTTTGCTAATGGTGGCGCCGGCGGCCTCTACGCGCTGCTGGGTCGCGGCCAGGTCATCGGCATACAAAATCACCAACGGCCCGCCCGCGCGCACTTCTTCGCCGGAGGTAAAACCGCCGGTTAAGCGGCCATCGGTGAATTCGCAGTAGGTGGGGCCGTAGTCGGTGAAGGTCCAGCCGAATACCGTGCCGTAGAAGGCTTTGCTGCGTTGGATGTTGCTGACGTTGAATTCGATATTGTCGATCTGCCGATCGTTGCCTCGAGTACCCATGCTGCTGTCCTTATCGTTGAGTGCGCTCGCGCGTGACATTAGCCAACGTTAGCGGGGCAATCAGGCGATGAAAAGGCGCCACGGGCAACATATAGAGGGTGCCCAACCAATTGTGCGTATGCACCACGGTGGATAACACCAAAGTGCGGGTGCCATCGGCGTTGATGGGCAGGCGGTTGAGGGAGAGAAATAC